>JADFMB010000057.1 GCA_022564115.1 Pseudomonadota bacterium | reverse complement strand
ATCATCTGGGCATAGGAGCCGGCGGAGCGGGCGATCTGTCCGCCCTTGCCGACCTTCATCTCGACGTTGTGGATGATGGTGCCGACGGGAATGTTCTGCATCGGCATGGCGTTGCCCGGTTTGATGTCCACGGTATCGCCGGAAATGATCTTGTCGCCCTGGCGCAGCCGCTGCGGCGCCAGGATGTAGCTGAGCTCGCCATCGGCGTATTTGATCAGGGCGATGAAGGCCGTCCGGTTGGGATCGTATTCAAGGCGCTCCACCGTCGCCTCGACATCGTGCTTCAGGCGTTTGAAATCGATGATCCGGTAGCGGCGCTTGTGGCCGCCGCCCCGGCGCCGCGCGGTGATGCGGCCGTTGTTGTTGCGACCGCCCTTGTTGCGGAGTCCTTCGGTCAGGGACTTTTCCGGCTTGCCCTTCCAAAGCCCGGTCCGGTCGACGAGCACGAGGCCGCGGCGGCCGGGGGTGGTCGGGTTGTATGTTTTTAAGGCCATGATCTTTTACAGCCCGGCCATGATATCGATGGACTGGCCTTCGGCCAGGGTGATGATGGCTTTCTTGGTTTCCTTCTGGGTCCCGACGCGGCCCCGGAAGCGCTTGACCTTGCCTTTTCGGCGCAGGGTATTGACCGCCGCCACCTTGACCTTGAACAAGTCCTCGACCGCCGCCTTGATCTCGAATTTATCCGCGTCCAGGGGCACCCAGAAGGTGACCTGGTTGTACTCGGATATCAGGGTCGCCTTTTCCGTCACCACGGGCGAACGGATCAGCTCATATATCCTTTCGCGGCTGGGTTTGGCTTTGGGAGGGCTGTATTTCTTCATTTCAACCGCTCCACCAGCTTCTCGACCCCGTCCTTGGTCAACACCAGGGTATCGCGCCTGAGGATGTCGTAGACGTTGGCGCCGCCGCTTGGCAGCACGTCGATGCCGTGGATATTACTCGCCGCACGGGCGAAATTGGCGTCCACCTCGGCGCCGTCGATGACCAGGGCCCGGCCCCAGTCCAGTTTCGCCAAATGCTTGGCCAGCACGGCGGACTTGGCCTGCTTCAGCTTCGCTTCGTCCAGGACCACCAGCTTCCCTTCCGCCTGCTTGGCGCTGAGCGCCGACTTGAGCGCCAGCAGCCGCACTTTTTTCGGCAGCTTATGGGCATGAGAGCGGGTTCTCGGCCCGAAGGCCACGCCGCCGCCGCGCATCTGCGGGGCCACGGACGTTCCCTGACGGGCCCGGCCGGTGCCTTTCTGGCGGAACGGTTTTCCCTTTCTCGCCTTGACGTCGCTCCGTCCCTTGGTATGGGCCGTGCCGGCCCGCCGCTTGGCCAATTGCCAATTGACGGCCCGGGCCAGGATGTCGCGGCGGACTTCGAAGGCGAACACGGCATCGTCGAGTTCGATGGTGCCGGTTTTCTTGTTGGCGAGGGTGATGACGTCACACTGCATGGCCGGTTAGTCCTCTTTTCCCCCGTCTTTGGATTCGTCTTTTGATTCTTCGGGCGGGTCTTCGCTTTTCTTTTCTTCCGCCGGCGCTTCATCGGCCGGGGTTTCCCCGGAAGCAGGCTCGCTTACGGCTTCCTTTTCCGCCGCTTCGTCTCCGTCAGTGTCCCCGTCGGCGTCCCCGGCCGGCGCCTCGCCTAGAGGTTCCGGTTCCTGTCCACGGACGGCGCAGGGAAACGGCAATCCGTCGGGAGGTTGTTTTTTCACCGCATCGGCGATACGGACGTAGCCGTCCCTGGCGCCTGGAACCGCGCCCCTGACCAGGATCAGGCCGCGCTCGGGATCGGTGCCGACGACTTCCAGGTTCTGGGTGGTGACGGTGACGTTGCCCATCTGGCCGGCCATCTTCTTGCCCTTGAATACCTTGCCCGGGTCCTGGCATTGGCCGGTGGAGCCCTGGGAACGGTGAGAGACCGAAACCCCATGGGAAGCCCCAAGCCCGGAAAAACTATGCCGTTTTATGACGCCGGCGAAACCCTTGCCGATGGAGGTGCCGGACACGTCGACGAATTGGCCGGTGACGAAATGGGCCGCCGACAGTTCGGTGCCGACATCGACAAGGCCATCCTCGGAAACGCGGAATTCGGTCAATTTGCGCTTCGGTTCGACCTTGGCCTTGGCATAATGGCCGCGCATGGCCTTGGTGACGTTCTTGACCTTGGCCTTGCCCCAACCCAGTTGCAGCGCGAAATAGCCGTCGCGTTCGGCGGTTTTCTGGGCCACCACCTGACAGTCCCCGACATCAAGCACGGTTACCGGCACATGGGTGCCGTCGTCTTCGAACAAGCGGGACATGCCGACTTTGCGAGCAATCAAACCGGTACGCATGACCAATAAATCCCTAAATCCTTATCCCGCCCCGCCTCAGGCCATGGCCTAAAGCTTGATTTCCACGTCGACGCCGGCCGCCAGGTCGAGCTTCATCAACGCATCGACGGTCTGTTGGGTCGGATCAACGATGTCCAACACCCGCTTATGGGTGCGGATTTCAAACTGTTCGCGCGACTTTTTGTCGATATGGGGCGAACGCAAAACGGTGAACTTTTCAATTCTCGTCGGCAGCGGAATCGGACCACGCACCCGCGCCCCCGTTCTCTGCGCGGTGGCGACGATTTCCTTCGCCGACTGGTCGAGCACTCTGTGGTCGAACGCCTTAAGACGGATGCGGATACTTTGTTGGTTCATAACCTTAGCCTTGCAAAAACAACCGGCCCCTTTCGGGACCGGTTTGTTGAATCCCTATTCCTTGATCGAGGCGACGACGCCGGCGCCCACCGTGCGGCCGCCTTCGCGGATGGCGAAGCGCAGGCCGTCGTCCATGGCGATCGGCGCGATCAGCTCGACGTCCATGGTCACGTTGTCGCCCGGCATCACCATTTCCGTCCCTTCCGGAAGCACAACCGTCCCCGTCACGTCCGTCGTCCGGAAGTAAAACTGCGGACGGTAGTTGCCGAAAAACGGCGTGTGGCGCCCGCCTTCGTCCTTGGTCAGGATATACGCCTCGCAGGTGAACTTGGTGTGCGGCGTGATCGAACCCGGGGCCGCCAAAACCTGGCCGCGCTCGACCTCATCGCGCTTGGTGCCGCGCAGCAGAACGCCGACGTTTTCCCCCGCCTCGCCCTCGTCGAGCAGCTTGCGGAACATCTCGACCCCCGTGCACGTCGTCTTCTCCGTGTCGCGGATGCCGACGATCTCGATCTCCTCGCCGATCTTGACCACGCCGCGCTCGATGCGGCCGGTGACCACCGTGCCGCGGCCCGAAATCGAGAACACATCCTCGATCGGCATCAGGAACGGCTGATCCTTCGCCCGGTCAGGCTGCGGAATGTAGTTGTCGACCGCCTCCATCAGCGCCACGATCGAGTTCCTGCCCGTCTCCTCGTCGCCGCCCTCGAGCGCCGCCAACGCCGAACCCTGGATGATCGGGATATCGTCGCCGGGAAAATCGTAGCTCGACAGAAGCTCGCGCAGCTCCAGCTCGACAAGCTCGAGCAACTCCGCGTCGTCGACCTGGTCGACCTTGTTCAGATAGACGACGATCGCCGGAACCCCCACCTGGCGCGCCAGAAGAATGTGCTCGCGGGTCTGCGGCATCGGACCGTCCGACGCCGAAACAACCAAAATCGCGCCGTCCATCTGCGCCGCCCCGGTGATCATGTTCTTCACGTAGTCCGCGTGACCCGGGCAGTCGACGTGCGCGTAATGGCGATTCTCCGTCGAGTACTCGACGTGCGCCGTCGAAATCGTGATCCCCCGCGCCTTCTCCTCCGGCGCCTTGTCGATCTCGTCAAAGGCCACGAACTCGGCCCCGCCCGTCTCCGCCAGAATCTTCGTGATCGCCGCCGTCAACGTCGTCTTGCCGTGGTCGACGTGACCGATCGTGCCGACGTTGCAATGCGGCTTCGTGCGTTCAAACTTTTCCTTGGCCATCGTCTTGATCTTTCATTCCCTGCAAAAGTGATTCTAAAAACCCGATATCCCAGTCGATAAAACGTCAATGGTTGGAGCGGGTGAAGGGAATCGAACCCTCGTCGTAAGCTTGGAAGGCTTCTGCTCTACCACTGAGCTACACCCGCGTTCCCCAAAAACCCAACAACCATTTAAGAACAGGCCTTTGCGGCCGTTTTTCCTAAAACTGGTGGAGGGGGTTGGATTCGAACCAACGTAGGCGTACGCCAACGGGTTTACAGCCCGTCCCCTTTAGCCACTCGGGCACCCCTCCTGGCACGCCCTCATCCCGCCAACAGCCGGTTGAGCGGCAGCGGAGGGGAAACCGAAAAAAATGTGGAAATACAAACCCTTATTAACTACTTAAAGACAGCACTAAAGTCCGCGCGTACCTCGGTCGTGGACAAAAAGCCCGCCGAAACACTTGCAGACCCAGCGATTTCGTTCATGTTACTGACAATCATGAGCAAACGCAAGCACCCTTCGAAGCCTAAAAAGACGCGCGATTCAAAGGTCGATTCCCTTGCCGGCGGCGGCGGGCGTTCGGAAAAAGCCGGGCGTTCGGAAAAAGCCGGGCGTTCGGAAAAAACCCGGGAGCCTTACTGGATCTATGGCGTTCATGCGGCTTTGGCCGCCCTGGCCAATCCCGAGCGGACCTGCCTCCGGGTACTGATCGCCACCTCGGGGGACAAGGATTTGCAGACGAGGGTGTCAAAGGCCCGTCAATCGGTGCCCGGCGGGCCGGAGATCGAAAGCCTCGATCGCGGCCAAATCGAGCGCCTCCTTGGCCCCGGCGCCGTCCACCAGGGCGTGGCGCTGTTGGTCGGGCCGCTACCAGACGTTGCCTTCGAGGACGTGCTCCCACCCGCGAGCACGGTAGAGGCCGTCATCGTCGTCCTCGACCAGGCGTCGGATCCCCGAAACGTCGGCGCGGTAATGCGATCGGCGGCGGCCTTCGGCGCCACCGCCGTTGTCGTCCAGGACCGCCACGGGCCGCCGGTCACGGGCGCCCTTTGCAAGGCCGCGTCCGGCGCCGTTGAATGGGTGCCTTTGGTGCGCACGGTTAATGTCGCCCGCACCCTGAAAACCCTCAAGGACTCCGGGTTCTGGTGCCTGGGACTGGATGGCCGGGCCAAGGAAACCCTCGCCGGGGCCGACCTGACGGGCAAGGTGGCCCTTGTCCTCGGTTCCGAAGGCGGCGGCCTGCGCCGCCTGGTCCGGGACTCTTGCGACCTTCTGGCGCGGGTGCCGATCTCCGGCCCGGTGGAAAGCCTGAACCTCTCCAACGCCGCCGCCGTGGCGTTATATGAACTTAGGCGTGGCCGGCCCTAAGGCGGCGGGGCTTTAACGTTATCCGGCAGGGGGTATACTGGCCCCGGAACCGCCCCCGATGCCGGCGTAGCTCAGTTGGTAGAGCAGCCGCCTTGTAAGCGGCAGGTCGTGGGTTCGACTCCTACCGCCGGCACCAATCTTTTCAAGGGGTTAGGTTAAGCAGCCTAGCCCCTTGAGCCATTTAGGTTCCATATAGGTTCCAAATGGGGGCGGTTTCGCGCCCATTTCGGCGGTTCGGGGTTTGGCGGGATTCGGGGCTTTTACGGCCTTCGGGGCAGGATTGGCGACTGCGGCCCTAGGGGTTCATGGACATGGACCGGGCGGACTGCCAGCCGTTCCGAATCCACGTCCACAGGAACATGGTTCCCCACAAGCCCCAGAACCCGACGAAAAGGGCGCCGAACGCAAGAGCCTTGGGAGATTGTATCCCGTCGTCCAGCCACCAATAGAACAGGCATCCGATCCCGGTGGCGATGCAGAATTGAACGGCCAGGGCGAGTTTTTCGCTCATTTTGGGATGATAGCAGATTCAGCGGCCATCGAGGCCGGGTAGCAAATTCGATCTATGTCACGTCAAGAGGCGGGGCCGCATCCCAATCGACAGCATCAAGCCCAGCCCGCGTTAGGATTTCATTGATCCGCTCCCGGCGGGCTGCCGAATCCAGGCCATCGAGTTCGGCTATTTTCTTGGCCTGTTCCCGGCCAAACTTGCCCGAAAACTCCGGCCATGAACAGTCGCCGGTATAGGTTACGAACCGGACGCGCCGTCGCAACATGGCGGCAAGTTCCTGAGCCTCTTCCTGAGTCGTCCCCTCGATCAGATCAAGCCCTAGAAACCCATCCCGAAGGACCGGCAGCGAACCGCCTTCAACATGCTCAAGGAAAATCCAGGGTTCGCCGTCGGCATGTTCCCCGACACCAAAGGTCATCCCCGAGAGCCAGGTATCCCATACGTCCAAATTGTTTTGATCGCTGACAGTCATCGAATCGCTATAGCCTCGGCGCACGTCGCCCGTCTTCTTCATCGGACCACTTGGTAAGCTGGTCAAACGTCGGCGGCGCCGTGTTGATGGGCTTGGGCTTTTTGGGTTTATCGGGTTCACGGCCCGGACGCATCCCCGTCAGCATCCGACCGAACAGGCTTAAAACGTCCACCTGATCGGAATTTTTCCCCGTGGGGAATCCAAGCAACTCGGAAACCAGCACTTCAACCCAGGGCGCTCCCCTCGGAAAGTAGACCTTGCCCTGCGCCATCCGGCCCCGGAACGCCTGGGCGCGGGCTTCCTTATCGGCGGTCGATGGGTACGCTTTTCTGTAAAAATAGTTTCCCGTTTCCTTCATTCTTTTTTCAATAAACGGCCCGACTGACTTGATGATTTGGCCGGCCTCTTCGCCCCAGGCTTCGGTTTCCCAAAGCCCAGCCATCTCCAAGAATGTGTCGATCCAAACGTCGGTCGCCGTCTGGCCCCTGTACCAGTCCAAGATATAAAGGTCGTCGTTGGGGTCCACGCCGCCGACGCCGTGAACGGTCCAGTCGCCGCCCTTGGCCGTGACGGCGTAATCCGAGGCCCCGTACTTCCTCAAATGGATCGGCGCGCCGTTGTTCAATTCGCCGGGCCGCCAGTCATACCAGCGTATCCACTCCCGTTTGAAATAGTCGCCTTCCTCGGGCGCGGGGCGTTGCTGGAAGAGGGCGGACCAGTTCCGGGGGCCTTGGGAACGCTTCTCTTGCTCCCAATGCTCGGGCGGGAACCATTCCGTCCAAAGAAATTCCCCCATCTCCCTGCCCATGGGGTCGTCGTCGCGTTCGCATTCGGCTTGCAGGGAAAGGATGTACCATTTCTCGCCGTCGCGTGCCGTGATCCAGCCGCTTTTGCCGTCGTAGTCCTCCGGCAGTATCCGCCCCGCAAGGTCGTCTTCGTGCCAGCGCGTCATTATCAGCACTATCGCCCCCCCCGGCTTCAAGCGGGTGCGAAGGTCTGACTTGTACGCTTCCCACACTTTGTCCCGGATGACCTTGGAATCGGCCTCTTCCCGGCCCTTTATCGGATCGTCAAGAATAAGAAGGTCCGCACGGTTGCCCATGATCCCGGACAGGATGCCGCCGGCCATGAAAGTACCGCCATTCGTCAGGGACCAGTCATCAACGGCGGAGTTGTCGCCCGTCAGGGTGCATTTGAAAATTTCCTGATATTCCCGGCTGCGGACAATGGACCGGCAACGGCGGGCAAACTTCTTAGCCAGGTCCGAACCGTAGGAAACAGCGATAAAATTTCGGCCCGGCTTTTTGCCCAGGAACCATGTCGGGTAGGTAATTGTGGCGAATGTGGTCTTGGCAGACCCCGGCGGCATGAAGAGCATTAGCCGCCGAACATTCCCGCTTTCCACGCTTTCCAAGGCTTTGTTAATCAGCCGGTGGTGCGCGGCGGGCGTCACTTGGTCCGGGTAAAATTCCTCGCAATCCTCGTCATCGTTCACGGGAACGCCAGGAATCGGGATATATGTGCAATACGAATTGAGGTCTTCGCGGGCATGGCGTACCCGCTTTTCCTCTAACAGCGCAACGAGTTCTTGGGCTTCATCAAGCGGCATTCCGTTTGTCCAAAAGCTCGCCAATGCGGGCGTCCAATTCTTCGCCCGTCATGGCCCCGAGGCGACGTAGCCGCTCGCTAACGTCATCTATTGCTATCGGCCCGCCGTCCTTGCCC
The DNA here is from genome assembly GCA_022564115.1 of Pseudomonadota bacterium. Lineage (GTDB taxonomy): Bacteria > Pseudomonadota > Alphaproteobacteria > Rhodospirillales > Casp-alpha2 > Casp-alpha2. Next base: position 6,753 of record JADFMB010000057.1, on the reverse strand, counting down.
GTCAGTTCGGCCCGGTCAACAAGCAGCCCATGCAGTTTGGCACGGCCCATGATGGCCGATACCATTGCCGCCGCTTGTTTGTTTTGGAAGGCCAGCTTCATAGCCAATTCAAGGTTTTCGGAAAGCCCGTCCACCGTCACGTCATGGCGCTTCCGGTGTTCCGCCTGTAGGGCTTCCACCCTTAGGGAAATCTTAGGGGTGGACAGCAATCGGCTTGCTTCTACATGGACGGCGTTCTCTGACTTCCCATTGACGGCGTAAGCCTGCCTATACGCTTCCGAGGCGTTGCCTGTCTCGATGTAGGCTTGGCAGAACTTTTCTTGTTTGGGGGTGAGCTTCTTCGCCATCATGGCCCTATCATCAATGCCCGGCTTACGAAATATCGCGTTGTCAGGTCGTCGCCAAATTCGGACGGCGGAAGGTCAAAGACTTCGCTATTTGGAGAGGAAGCCGCCGCCGGCTCGGTTTGCATTTCATTGTCGGACGGTTGAACAGGACTACGTTCGGGACAAGAGCCAGCGACGGCGTTCGGGACCACGGCCTCGGGGGGCGTGGTGCTTTTAGAATACCTTTTCATGGCTTGTAATCCTGTTCATCGGTCTATCCGTTGGTTTCGACAAAATGCGAAATGCAACTTCTCGAATAGGGTTTACGGATTCACCAGTCAACCCCCAAAATGTTCGCTTTCCAGGGCAGGACGGTATGGGACGTAACGGACGCAAAAAAGCCGATTTTTCTTTCTTTCGGGGCCGGGAAAGCCACCCCAAAGCCCGTGAAATAGCGCCGTGCGCGGTGCGCTGGCGCGTGTTGTGGCCGTCAATGACCTTGGGGATTGCCACGGCGCCAGCATCGCCCCTGCCACGCTTAAATGGGCAAGAAAAAGCCCCGCCGTAGCGGGGCTAGGTTGTCAGGGTGATGTCCGCTTTACCCCCAAAAGCGGACCTTTTTCAGCACTGACATTTATGTCTGCTTTTGACCCAAAGCGGACATTCATTGGATTACGGAAACCGCACGCTCTAGCGGAGTCGCATGCGGCGGTCGTTCCCGGGGTATTCAACATTCTGATAGCGCCTGCGGTCGGGGCCGAAGAAATCGGTAGTCCGGATGAAGTTTCGGTCGTCCTCGACCATGGCGCATATCCGGGAATAGATGGTATGCGCCGAAACCGGTTTCGCCAGGAAATCCGTCATGCCCTTGTCGCGGGCGTAACAGACGTGCCGGTATTCCGTATTGGCAGTACACACGAGGAACGGAATAAAGGGATTTGGGCTGTCCTCATCCTGGCGGATCTTGGTCAGAAACGCCATGCCGTCCAGGCCTTCGGTCCAATCGCTGAGGATGATGTCGGTGGGGGGCTGGCAGTACATTTTCCAGGCCACCTCCGGATCGTGGGTGCTTCGCACCGGCGGCATGCCGAATTCCCTGAACACGTCGGTAAGCAGTCTCAGGATCAGCAAATGCTTCTCAAGCACCAGGATGCTTAATTTCGTAAGGTCGTACACCCGCATGGTTTCCCCGTTTAACCTCAGGATGCTACCTTCGTAGACGATCTCCATTGGCTGTCCGCAGCAGAACTTGAGTGCAGACGGAGCGCGTTGTCGGGTGTACCCACAGACCGAACATTTCCGCATCTCAGCGTCAGTTGGATGCGGCCCCTCAGTGGGTTGCTCGTCGTTTTCAATGATTAGGACATGCTCTTTCATTGCAGGCACCTTAATAACTAAATATTGAACCGAAACCAACTGTTCAGTCCCGCTTTTGGCTATTAGCGGACCTTTGTCGGGGCTGTAATTTATGTCCGCTTTAACCCCGAAAGCGGACATTATTGGTGGGTGCGTAAAATGTCCGCTTTTGACCCAAAGCGGACATTTAATGGCTTATGGGGTTCCGCGGTTAACCTGGCTACGCGTTAATTAGTCCATAGCCTAGTACAAGCCCTTTCTCCCTTTACACGTCGGACAAATGCGCTCACCGACGTGTTCCGAGATGAACTCCTTGCCGCATTTTAGGCATTTGCGGAGCTTCGGCTCACTCCGGCGATCCGGTTCGGGTTTAAGCTTGGAGCGATATGTCATGTTTTGAATCTCCAAGTTTATCCCCGACACGCTTCGTTAATATCGGGTTCAAACGCAGTCCTCTCCGTCATTACGTGTGTCGGTGAGCCTGAGGCTAACGCGATGGCTTTTTTTTCTTGGCGGCTGCCTTCTCGGCAGCGGCCTCCTCGGCGGCTTTCTTGTCGGCAGCCTCTTTGGCTAGACGGAGAGCCCGCAAATCCGCCACGTGTTTCGCTCTTTCCTGCTGCGCTTTTTTCTTTCCTTTCAGTGCCTGCTTGTCCTTCTTCTGGATTGCGGCGAACTTTTCCTCGGCCTTCGATTTTACTGACTTCAGCATTTCAATAATCCTCTGCTTCGGTTCGAAGCGTCACGGCCGGAAATTTTCGTCCCGGAGCGTAGGGGGGGGGAGCGCTTGCAAGCCGATGCGTAGGGTCGGCAACGGCACGGCGCATCGCGTCGTTTTTTTTTAATTGTTCGTTGTATTATTGTCGTCGCAGCGACCGCCCCCAACGGAGTTGGAGGCGGTGCTTTGTTAAGTTATTGGCTGACTGCAGCGTCTTCTTCGGACTCGGCGTCGGTGTCATCACCCGCGTCCTCGGTATCTGCGGACTCGCCTGCTTCGTCGTCGCTGGCGTCATCACCCGCGTCGTCGGTGTCGGACACTTCCTTCAGGTTCTCGGCCGAAGATTTTCCGTTCTGTCCGGGCTGAAGCTCATAGGAAATCTTCTGCCCTTCGTTGAGAGTCGTCAGTCCGGCGCGCTCGACGGCCGAAATGTGGACGAAAGCGTCTTGTGAGCCGTCTTCCGGCTCGATGAACCCGAAACCTTTGGCCGGGTTGAACCATTTTACAGTACCAGTAGTCATAGCTATTTCCTCTAACAAGAGTGTAATTCCGCGCCTCACACCATGTGGCGGCGCGGTCGGTTTAACGCTCACATTGTCAGGGGATAACTAAGCTAATCGGTGTACGGGTTATTTAGGTAACACAAAACAAATGCAACACGTATGGGGGATATGTAGAGAATTCCCCGGAGAAGTCAATGGCCCGCAGGGCCTCACGGTGGCAGCCGAGTGACTTCCGTCCCTCCGCCCAGCCTATCCAGTTCCAAAAAGGCACCAGAGCCATCGGACTGTGCTTTATCGGATAAAACTGATGAACTAGTCTGTTTCCAACATCGGTCCATCACAGGGTTTTAGTCCACGAACATGAAGCATCCACCACAAGACAAATCTCAACGCACCTATTTGAATTGCCCATACGATGAGAAAGACGCGTGTAAAGCGATTGGGGGCAGATGGGACCCAGAAAAGAAAAAATGGTATGTGCCCACCGATATAAATTCCGCGCCGTTTGAAAAATGGCTTCCCAAATACTGATTAAGGCGCGGCCCCCGATAAAATAGGCCCCGCCAATTTTCAGGCTGGAGCCTCCTAGACGGATAACGACGAAGCCCCCCTGCCATCGCGTGGGAGTGCCCTTCTTGGATCTGGAAAAATCGTAGCTCGTCACCGCCGATGTCCGCTTTTGGCTATTAGCGGACATTCAACCGTACTGTGATCTATGTCCGCTTTACCCCCGAAAGCAGACATATTTGGAAGCTACGCAAAAGGTCCGCTTTTGACCCATAGCGGACATCGCCGGTCCTATCAGAAGAAGTGAACGAGTACCCTATTTCTTCCTGACGAAAATGAAATCGCCGCCGTCGTGGCCGGCGTTGCGGACGTCGGAATATTGCGGCGTCTGCTGGGTGGCGAGCATCACCGGGCGGCGCATCTTGGAGAACAACTGGGTGCCGTCCATGATGGCGTTGTTGTCCTTGAGCGCGTCGAGGAACGCCTTGGCGAACGGCGAATGCTTGCCGCCGCCCTTGTCGGCGACCGGCTCCAACCCGCCCGACGTGATCGCCACCCGGGCGGTTTTTTCCGATATCTTCCGCCAGTAATCGCCGATCCGCCGCCGTGAACTCATGTCGACGGCACGGGTCAGGGTGCCGGAATAGCAACTGTCGGCGACCACCATCACCTGTTTGGCGCTCAATGCCTTCAGGGTGTCGGTAATGGTGGCGTTGGACACCCAGTTGCGGCGCCGTTTCGGCTTCGCGTCGACGGGCAACCAATAGCCCCGGTCGGCGTCTTCGTCGAGCCAGCCGTGGCCGGCGTAATAGATCAGAAGGTTATCCCCGTCGCTCAACGTCTCGCGGTATTCGTCCAGCGCGTCGATGATCCCGCCGTAGTCCGGATTGATCAGCAGCCGGACCCGGTACCCATAATCCGTGATCAACACGTTGGCGATGGCCTTGGCGTCGTCGACCGCCGTTTGCAGCTTCGGCAGGTACTTGTAGTCGTTGATGCCGATGACCAGCGCGTGGTAGCGGCCGAAATCGATGTCGTCCGGGGCCGGAAGCGCCGAGAACGGGGCCGCCGCGCCCGTGCCGGCCTGGCCCTTGGCCGCCAAGGCTCGTCTTAGCCGTTCCACCTCGGCCTGCAGCGCCTTGTCAGCCACGCCCCTGGCCTTGGTCCCTTTCAGGACGTGGGTGGTGGTGCCCTTGGGGTAAGTGACCTTGACCAGGGAAAAGTTATCTTCCTGATTTTCCCCAAACAGGGGGTCTTTTGTATAACTGCCTGCCAACATTATTGAGAAGGATTTTATCCAGATTCTTTCCGATTTGATGATTAACCCCGCGTCCGGTTGATACCACTTGCGGCCCCGGTAACTTTTTCCGGTGTCGGACCGGCCCCGTTCCTCAATCACGTATGCAGGATAATAAAACCCATTCAGGTTAATGGCCTCGGTCTTTGTTACTTCCAGTGTTATGCGCCAATAATCTTGTTCTTGGTCATTGTGTGCTCCTATCATTGTAAGTTCATCCAGCCTGAAACTTACTTTGTTGCCGACTTTAAGGGGCCAAAAGGCCTCTAGTTTTTTTTTGTTTTCACCATCGATTTCGTAGGGAGAGGATCCCCCACTGGGTATAGTATGAAGATTATCTTTGTATTCGCCGAATAAGGCGTGAGCGCTCAGCCACGAAAGCTTTCCTCCAGTAACCGTTTTATAGACCGTTGAAAATCCGTCGGTTCTGGAAACGACGTAAATTCTGTTGTCGTAATTGATCCTGGTGCCGTCCGGCAGCGGCTTGTATTCGGCTGGCTCAAGGGCCGGGCCCTCGGCGGCGGGCGCCACGGTGGCAAACGCCGTCACCGCTACCGCGACCATCAACGCGACGGCTAACCCTCCTGAGAAGTGGATTGGCTTCGTAACACGCATTTGATCTTCCCCTCGAATGACGCCGTCAAGCGCCTGGACTATATCAAAAACCACTGATAGTTGCCACGGTTTGATTGACCGGGAGACGTTAACAGGAAAACGAACTTTCGGTCTGTGAAGGGGTTAACACACCTAAAAACACGCTTCCTAATGTCCGCTTATGGCTATAAGCGGACCTTTTGAGGACTGTTGATTTATGTCCGCTTTACCCCCAAAAGCGGACCTGATCGACCCGGGGAGAACCGCAGAATGTTTATAGACTGTCTCCGGGTAGTGCTATGATTGCGGCCCGTAAGCGACCCGGGTGCAAGGATGGATCATCACATGAGTGACCAGGACGACCCCACCCTCGCCATGCAAATCGCCAACCAGTTCATCGGCGTTGCCAATGCACGGCTCGACGATGGTGTTGATCCCCACGAACTCGCCACCGCCATGCGCCATGCGGCGGCCAACTTCTCGGCGTTTGCCGCCGCCCAAGACAGCATTGACCCCAAGCTCCTGGCTGGCGAGTTCGCCGACCTGCTCGATTACTATGTGGACCGCCATCGGCCGGCGAAAGACGCCGCAGGCGGCCTGTTTCAGCTCATCGAACAGGCCAAGAAAGAGATTTGATTAGGCCGGGGTTTCCGTGAACTTCGACGCTTTTTCCCGACCACATGGGGCCGCAGTTGGTCAGCGATTTCATTTCCGACCACGGCTCGCCCTGTTCGGGTTGGCCTGAACCGCCCAGCCTGCAAAAATCGTTCTCGGCACTCGATCCGACGGCGTCCTCGCTTCATTCCCCATCTCCCGGTGTGCAAACGGACGTTTCTAAAAAGCCTAGATCATGTTGGTCGAATGTCCGCTTGTGGCTATTAGCGGACATTCCGCCGTCTAGTGATTAACGTCCGCTTTACCCCCGAAAGCGGACATTCGCACGGCAGTCGAAAAAGGTCTGCTTATGACCCAAAGCGGACATTGTCGGGTGTGGTGCAAAGGGGTGCTTGAGTGCCCTATTTCTTCCGCACGAATATGAAATCGCCGCCGTCGTGGCCGGCGTTCCGCACATCGGAGTATTCAGGCGTTTGCTGGGCGGACACCATCACCGGGCGGCGCACCTTATCACACCGTCATCCTTTGACCGCAAAGAGCTCAAGTTCAAAGTCTTTGAGAGTTCTTCGGAGGAAAAACTGTCCCGCCTATGCGGACCCTCTGACCACGTTGGTCATCTAAGCGCATCGCTGTTAACAATTTTTTTATGAACCTCCGAGACAATCGATTATACCTTACGGCATAGGGTACGGGTTGGGCTAACCATGGCGCGCATCAAGGACGATTACCGGGCGTTGGGGGGCCGCCAGAAGGCGGCGATCTTCTTGCTTTCCCTGGGCCAGAAACAGTCCGGCATATTGTTCGAGCGCATGGACGACGAGGAAATCCGAGAGATTTCGC
>JADFMB010000056.1 GCA_022564115.1 Pseudomonadota bacterium | reverse complement strand
AGGCCGAGGAAACGTACAGGTGATACCGACCCGCCTCGGCTGCAAACTCGGCATTGGGGTCCGCCTCGATCACGTTTCGAAAGGCCTGTACCTGGCGCCGGAAAGCGCCCTGGATGGTCTTGACGCCCCGGGTCGCGCCGCGATCTTCGCTCATGGTGGAAAGGTCCTCCGTTTCAGAGCTTACGTTACACTGCTCACATGAACACGCTCGCTGTTTTGACCTCGGGTGGTGATGCTCCGGGTATGAACGCCGCCATTCGGGCCGTCGTCAAGGTCGCCGCAGCCTCAGGTATTGAAGTGATTGGATACGAGCGGGGCTACGACGGCCTCATGGACGGCTTGCGACGACCGTTGACAGTCAAGACTGCAGATGTGCGGCCGGCACCCGACATCGAACTGATCGGGAGGCTCGGAGGCACTGTTCTGGGCTCGGTGCGCTCCCCGCGTTTCATGACCCCTCAGGGTCGCGCACAGGCGGGCAAGCAGCTCGCTGACGTGGACGGGTTGATCGTAATCGGGGGCAACGGATCCCTGGCGGGTGCGCACGCGCTGGCCGGTGAGTGTAACACTCGAATCGTGGGGATTCCCGCCTCGTGGCGAATCCGGTCGACGAGCTGTGCCGCAACCTCTCGCTCATCGCCGACCTGGCGGCGGCCGTCGACCGGGCGTTGGCCGACCCGGGCAAGCGGGCCGGCAAGCGGGCCGAATACCGGAAACTGTTGTTCGATGACCTGACCGACGGCGGCGCGGTGCGGCGGATCGTCGAGGAAGTCAGCGGACTTTGAAAATCCCACCGTTCCCGGCAATTATTATCCACATTTTGTGATAATTGGTCCATTTACCCGCTATATGTAGGGGTGTATGATCTCCCCTGACCCTGGGCGCGCTAGGTTAAACAAGGGCAGGCGGCGACAATGGCCAAAGGGCAAGGGAAGGAAGGCAGCACCTCCAAGCGTCAAGCTGGCGCCGATGCGGCCAAGGAAGACGGCCTCGACCAACTGGCAATGCCCGATAGCGGCGGCGCTGGTTTAACCGGCGACGTCCCGGATGCCGGCCTCGGCGGCGTCGATCCGTGGAAGGCGCCTTTTTACCTCCGTTTCCGGCTTTACACCCTCGGCGGGCTGATCCTCAGCGCCGCATGGGTGTGGGGGGTCCACGATTACGTCGAATTGGTGCTGGGCTGGAACAACGTCACCGAGCTTTTGCCGCACGAAGTCGGCGGGCTGGCCGCCGGGGCCCTGACGCCGCTGGCGCTTCTGTGGATGGTGATTGCGTTCTGGGAGCGGGGGCAAGGCCTACGGCGCGACACCGAGGCGCTGCGCTGGCACATGCGGCAATTGATCTATCCGTCCGACAAGGCCGAAACCCGGGTCCACGAGATTACCGAAACCCTGCGCCGGCAGGCCCGCGACCTGACCCGGGCCTCGGACGAGGCGGCGAAACGGGGGCAATCCATCTCCAGCCTGATTCACCAGCGGGCCATGGAGCTGTCGAAGGTGTCGGAAGACGCCGACCTCAGGGCCCATGCCGTCGCCGAGGCGCTGAAACGCCAGACCGTCGATTTGCAGTCCGTTTCCGAACGCGCCGCCGACCGGGCCCGGGAAGCCGGCGATGTCCTCAACCTGCGCACCCGCGACCTGACGGTGACCTCGGACCGCACCTCGGCCCGGGCCGAGGACCTGGTGGAAACCCTGCGCCGCCGGACCGAGGAATTGGCCGAGACCGCCGACCGCGCCGCCGCCCGGGCCCATGAATCGGCCGATACCCTGAAATCCCGGACCGAGCACCTGGCCGCCGTCTCGGTCGAGGCCGCATCGCGCACCGATGAGGCGGGGGACGTTTTCGATCAACGGATCGAACGTTTCCGGGTCGCCTCGGAAGAAGCCATAAAGACGGTCCGTGCCGGCAGCGAGAACCTGCAAGGCCATATTCGCGAAATGGCGCAACAAACGGATCACGCTTCCGGCCAGGCCCAGGTCATGCGCGAGTCCCTGCGAAGCCAGGCCGACACCTTGGGTTCCGTCGCCGAACTGGTCCAGGCCCGGACATCGGAGATCGAGGTCAGCCTGGGCCGCCAGTCCGAAGCCCTGAACGAAACGACTGGGAAAGTGACCGGCAAGATCCACGAGATGGGTGAAACCCTCAAGGATCAGTCGCAAATGCTGTCGGCGACCGCCGACCAGTCGGCGGAAAAGATTCGCGGCGCCGGCGACCTCTTCCGCCACCAGGCCCGCGAAATGACCGAACTGGCCGCGCAAACGGCGGCCGGGGCCGAAGCCGTCGGCGACCGGCTGAGGCGAAATTCCCGGGAACTGACGGTGGTCACCGAAAAGGTGATGACCCAGGTCGATCAGGTCGGCGAACAACTGGCCGCCCGGTCTTCGGACCTGGCCGCGTCCGCGGACCTGGCCGTCAACCGGGTCGGCGAAGTCGGCGATATCCTGAACGAACGCGCCGACGTGCTGGCCAAGATCGCCAACCAGAGCGTGCTTCGGATCAGCGCCGCCGGCGATTCGCTGCGCCAAAGAAGCAACGAACTGGGCTCGGCGTCGGAAAAGGCCGAGGCCAAGGTCAGCGGCTTGACGGAAGCCCTGCATCGGAATTCAACCAGCCTCACCCGAGTCTCCGACAAAGGGGTCGCCGATGTCGCCCAGGCCCGCCAGGCCCTCGGCCAGGCGGCGACGGATATCGAGGCTTCTTCGGCGACGACCCTGCAGATCGTTGACGCCTTCCGCAAGAACCTGGATGAAATGGGCGGCACCTCGGAAGACGCGACGCGTCGGCTTCAGGAACTGGGATCGATGATCCACGACCGCGCCCAGGGATTGAGCCAGGCCACGGCCAAGGCGTCGGGCGAAGTCGAAAATGTGTCCCGGTTGTTGGACGACCGGGCGCACCGGTTGATGCAGGTATCGGCCCGTACCGCCAAAATGATGCTGAACGTCGGCCGGGTGATGAACCAGCGCTCGGCCGATCTCGATGCCGCCGGCCAAGGGGCCGAGGAAAAATTACGTTCGGTAAGCGAGGAAATGCACCGGTCCTTGGCGGATGTCGTGGAAACGTCGGATGGGGCCGCCGAAAAAATCCGCACCGTGGCCGAGATTTTCAAAAACCATTCCGAAAGCCTCACGCAGGCCAGCGGCCAGGCGGTCCTCGACGTGGACAAGGCCGGCGGCGCCTTCAACGACCGCTCCCACGATCTGGAAAACGCGTCCGACCGGGCGGCCCAGTTGCTGTCCCTGGTCACCGAAGTCATGCGCCGACAGGCCGACGACCTGACCCGGGCATCGGACAAGGCGGCGGTACAGATGGACAGAATGTCCGAGGCTTTGCATCAACGCGCCCAGGAGCTGGAACAGGTGAGCGGCGATTCCACCCACATGCTTTCCATGGCCGACAACGATCTTAGGGAAAAGACCGAAAAGTTGAGCGCCGTGTCGGACCTGGCGGTGACCCGGGTTGCCAACGTCACCAAGACCCTGAAGACGGGATCGGAGGAATTGAACCAGTCGTCGGAAACCGCGGTGTCGAACATCGGCAAGGTCAGCGAGTCGATGCGCGAACACGTCGAGACCGCGACCGGCGCCTCGGCCCATGCGGCGTCCAACCTGGAAGGCATCGCGGCTTCGCTGCGGAGTCATGTCCAGGCCCTGAATGAGGGGTTGGACCGGGCCCGCGACCGTTTCGACGATGTCAGCGGGCTCCTCAACCGCAGCGGCCAGGAATTGACCAGCACCTACAATACGGCGTCGTCGCACGTGCAGGCGTTTTCCGACACCCTGCACCGGGAGGCCGCCGAACTGACCTCGGCGTCGGACAACGCCGCCGCCGGACTCAACAGGGTCGGCGAAACCTTGCAGGCGCGCAGCCGCGAAGTCACCGTCAGCACCGACGAAGCCTCTAAACAGTTGACCCAGGTGGCCGATCAGCTTCACCGCCACGGTCACAACCTGTCGGTGGTTTCCGAAAGCGCGTCCGGGCACATGGAGACTCTCAGCATCGACCTGCAAAACCATTACGAGCTTCTGACCGCGCTGTCCGAGCAGACGACGTCCGGGCTCAGCGCCGCCGGCCAGGACCTGCGCAACCGGCTGCAGGAACTCGAAGCCCTGGAGAAAAGGTCGTCGGCCCGGGTCGAGGAAACGGCCGACAACCTGGGTCATCAGGCGGAACTGCTGGGCGCCGCCACCGAGGAAGCGGTGGCCCGGCTGGCCCGGGTCGGGGAATCGCTCACCCAGCGCTCGGCCGAAGCGACCGTGGCATCGGATTTGAACGCCGCCAAGCTGACCAAGGTCATGGGGGCCTTCCGCGAGCAGACCGAGGACGCCGGCGCCCGGGCCGAAGAGGCGGCATCGAGCTTCGAAAGGACGACCGGGTCGCTGCGCCAGCAATTGCAGTCCATGGCCACCACCTACCACCAGGCCGAACAGGGCATCGAATCGCTCGGCAAGGCTATCGGGCGGCGCGCCCACGAATTAAGCAGCATCACCGATGTCGCCCTCGGCAAGGTCGCGGCCTGGGACCAAAGGGTACGTTCCCATTCCGACGCCTTGGCCCAGATCACCGCCTCCGTGGCCGAGCGGGCCTCCCGGGTCACGCAGGCGCTGGAATATCAAACCGGGGAAATGCGCCAGGCGTCCAACGAGGCCAATGCCATCCTCGAAGCCCTCCAGGGGCGCAAGCGGGAGGCCGGACTTGCCGACTTCATGCATCAATCGAGCTTCATTTCCGAACGCTTGCAGTCGCTCGCCGTCGACATGAACCGGGTGCTGGAAACCCAGATTTCCGAGGACGACTGGCAACGCTTCAACAGGGGCGAAAAAGGCGTCTTCGTGCGCAAGATGCTGGGCTTCCGCGAAAAGGCGAAGTTGGCTTCGATCAGGGAAAAATACCAAACCGACAGCGAATTCCGCGATTACGTATCCCGCTACTTCACCGAATTCGAGGTCCTGCTCGACGAAGCCAAGAAGCGCGACCAGGAGGGCCTGCTCAAGGGCATCTTCCTGTCGTCGGACGTCGGCAAGGTCTATATGCTGCTGGCGCGCGCGCTCGGCCGGGACATTCGGGCACCGGACGTTTAATCTGCCGGCATGAGCGTGAAGCATCAGAAGGCCATCGCGGCGTGGCTGTTTATCGTCGGCCTGATGGTGTTCGCGATGATCGTCTTGGGTGGCGTCACCCGGCTCACCCATTCGGGGCTGTCCATGGTCGATTGGCGGCCGGTGACCGGCTGGCTGCCGCCTTTGGACGCGGCGGCGTGGGAAAGGGTCTTCGCCGGCTACCGGGAATATCCGGAATACAAGAAACTCAACCTCGGCATGACCCTGGGGGAGTTCAAATCGATCTTTTGGTTCGAATACACCCACCGGCTGTTGGGACGCCTCATCGGCGCCGCCTTCTTCGTGCCGATGGCGGCCTTCTGGCTCAAGGGGTGGGTCGGCCGGCGGCTGGGGTTGAAGCTGATCGGGCTTTTCGTTCTCGGCGGCCTGCAGGGGGCGCTGGGTTGGTACATGGTCAAGAGCGGCCTGGTTTCCCGCCCCGACGTCAGCCAGTACCGCCTCGCCGCGCACTTGGGGCTGGCCCTGGTCATCCTCGGCGCCATGGCGTGGGTGGGGCTCGGGATCATCAGTCCCGATAGATCCGCCGCGCCGCCGGAACGAGTGCCGGCCCGGGGGACGGCCCTGGGGACCGAACGGCTTCGGTTCTGGGCCTGGGGCCTGACGGGGCTGATTTTCGTTACCGCGCTGTCCGGCGCCTTCGTCGCCGGGCTCGATGCCGGTTTCGTCTACAACACCTTCCCGCTCATGGACGGCGCCTGGGTTCCCGACGGCCTGTTCGAGCTGGCTCCCGGTTACCGCAATTTTTTTGAAAACACCGCCACCGTGCAGTTCGACCACCGGGTTTTGGCGATCACCGCCTTATGCGCCGTGATGGTCTTTTGGTGGCGGGCCCGGAGGACGGGACTGGGCCTTGGGCCAAGGCGGGCCTTGAACGTCCTGGCGGTGGCGGCGGCGGTCCAGGTGGCCTTGGGCATCGCGACCCTGTTGCTGGTGGTTCCGGTGACCTTGGCGGCCCTTCATCAGGCGGGGGCGGTGGCGTTGTTCCTTTCCGCCGTCTGGTTGGCGCGCGAACTCCACCCCGGCGGCGCCTGACCGTCTTCGATTCAGATATTGTTTACCCCTTAAGTTTATGTATTTTCTGCTTGTTCCCGACGGTGGGTTTCGGCGGCCATATCGTATGGTCTATGATGTTCCGGCAACCCGGCCCGTTTCGGCAAAGGCCCGTTTCGGGAAGGGAGGATGAGAATTTGAGAAGGGTTTATGGATAATGAGTGACAATAAATTCCGTTTGGTCACCCGCAGCGATTTCGACGGCCTGGTCTGCGCGGTGCTGCTTAAAGAACTGGCTATGATCGACGACATCAAGTTCGTCCATCCCAAGGACATGCAGGATGGCACGATCCTGATTTCAGACACCGACATCACCACCAACCTCCCCTATGTGGAAGGGGTGCACTTGGCTTTCGACCATCATTCCAGCGAAATGACCCGGGTCGAGGGCAAGCATGACAATTACATCAACGACCCCGACGCGCCGTCGGCGGCGCGGGTGGTTTACGACCATTTCGGCGGCAAGGAGAAATTCCCGAACGTTTCCGATGCCATGATGGAGGCCGTCGACAAGGGCGATTCGGCCCAGTTCAGCGAAGACGAAATCATCGACGCCAAGGGCTGGGTGCTGTTGAACTATCTCATGGATTCGCGTACCGGACTCGGCCGGTTCCGCGAATTCCGCGTTTCCAACTACAACCTGATGATGCAGTTGATCGATTACTGCCGCGATCACACGATCGATGAAATCCTCGACCTTGCCGACGTCAAGGAGCGTGTCGATCTTTATAACCAGCACCTTGAGGACTTCAAGGAGCAGATCAAGCGCTGCGCCACGGTCCACGGCAACCTGGCGGTGCTCGATCTGCGCGACGAGGAAATCATCTACGCCGGCAACCGGTTCATGATCTATGCCCAGTTCCCCGACACCAACATCTCGATCCACGTTTTGTGGGGGTTGAACAAGCTGAACACCGTGTTCGCCACCGGCAAATCGATCATCAACCGCACATCGAAAACCAACATCGGCGAATTGATGCTGAAATACGGCGGCGGCGGGCACGAAAACGCCGGCACCTGCCAGATCGACAACGACGACGCGGAGCGCGTGCTGGGTGAATTGATCGAACAGATCACCGCCGACGGATAAGGCGCCGGTGTAGATAATAAAAAGGTGTCGACAACAAAAAAAGGTTTCCGGCGTTAGCGGGCAAGTCTCTCTCTCTCCCCCCCTTCCCCTGGTGTCGGAATAGTAACAAATGATGATTTGGCGAGGTTCACCCCGGTTACTGGGTTTGGCGGTAGCCGCCTTCATGGCCTTGGCGCTGCTGCCCTCCATAAGTGGCTGCAGTGCCGGACAATCGACCCTGAGCCGGGTTCTCCACGCCCTCACCAACGATGAAAAACCGCTGCCGCCGGAGGCGAAAAAGCAGCTCGAGCGGTTCGAGACGGTTTACAGGGCCTATTCGACGGAACCGGACAAGACGGAACGGCTGGAATATTTCGGTTTCGCCTACCGCCGGGTGCGCGCCAGTTACGTCAAGGAAATCTCCGACGCCACCCTGATCGACGCCGCCGTCAAGGGAGTGCGCGAAACCAAGGCCAAGCCCGGGACATTGGCGCCGAAGAAGCTGGTCGAAGCGGCGCTGGAATCCATGGTCGCGTCCCTGGATTCCCATTCGACTTACCTCAACGCGGACGAGTTCCGCGAAAGCTTCATCCAGACCAAGGGGGAATTCGGCGGCCTGGGGATAGAGATCACCATGGAGGACGGCCTGGTCAAGGTGATCGCCCCCATCGAAGGCACCCCGGCCGAGGAGGCGGGCTTGAAGGCCGGCGACCTGATCACCCATGTCGACGGCGAGTCGATCAAGGGCAAGACCCTGCTGCAGGCGGTCAAGCGCATGCGCGGCCGGGCGGGAACGCGGATTTCCCTGACCATCCGCCGCGCCGGTTTCGGCGACTTCCCCGTCACCCTGACCCGGGCGATCATCAAGATCAAGGCCGTGCGCTGGAGCGTCGAGGGCGACATCGGCTATGTCCGCGTCGCGCGGTTCACGGAAAAAGTGGAAACCGGCATCGAGAAGGCGTTCGCCGACATCCACGAAAAGCTCGGGCCCAGACTGGCCGGGGTGGTCCTCGACCTGCGCAACAATCCGGGCGGGCTTTTGGATCAATCGCTGGTCCTCGCCGACAGCTTCCTCGATAAAGGCGAAATCGTTTCCATCCGCGGCCGCAATCCGGACCGCGACCGTTCCCACCAGGCGGTTAAGGGCGACCTGGCCAAGGGCGCGCCGATGGTGGTGCTGATAAACGCCGGCTCGGCCTCGGCCTCGGAGATCGTCGCCAGCGCCCTTCAATATCACGGCCGCGCCACCCTGATGGGCGTGCGGTCCTTCGGCAAGGGGTCGGTACAGACGATCCTGCCGCTGCCGGTGGAAGGCGGGATTCGGATGACGACGGCGCTTTTCTATGCGCCGAACGGCGACACCATCCAGGCCCGGGGCGTGACCCCGGATATCTTCCTCAGCCCGGCCAAGGAAACCAAGCAGCGCCGCGAATCAGACCTTCCCGGCGCCATTCCCGCCGTCGGCAAGCAATCGAGGAAGGCCAATAACCGGCCCACGGTGCCGGAAGACGCGTGCCCCCCCATCGGCGAAAAGGAAGACCGGCAACTGGGCTGCGCCCTGGCCTTCCTGCATGCCGGATCGGCGAAGAACTTCCTCGCCATGATCGGCGGCCGGCCGAGGATTTAGGGGGGGAAAGGTGCCGGTTTAACGGGGCCGGGTGGATTAAAAGGCTATGCCAGGTCGTCGAGGTCGAGGCCGAGCGCCTGGGCGAGCGCCTTGAGGACTTCGACCGATCCGCCCTTTCGGCCGCGCTCTATTTCGGACAGGTAATTCTGCGAGATGCCGCTGGCGGCGGCGAGTTCGCCTTGGTTCATGCCCCGATGCTGGCGCCAGACCTTGACAGCGCTGTCACCGGCGGCGAGACGCTCGGTCGCCTCGAGGGGGAGGAATTCCCCGGGCGCCTCGTCGATGAGGTCAAGGGAGCGGTGGTCGGCTTTGAGATCGGCGATCTCATCGAGGGAATAGGGGGATGCGGTTTTCGGGGGCATGGTCATTTCCTTTTGTATACGTCACCGCGAGGCCTGTTTATCATCTGAATCCGCCGTTTACGAGACGTCTACTTCATTCAGTCCCAGGCTCTCCAATTACGGGAATGCCGGAGAAATCCCTGATTTCCATGACCGTGGCCTCGCCGCTGGCAATTGCGTCCTCGTCGGCTTCGGTCGGCACTTCTTTTGCGTCAACGAATAGGCACCCCGCATGATCAACGGGGGCGATCGCTTCGCAGTAGTCGGAGGCCGCATCCAGTGCAGCGCCAAGGACTTCCCGCAACCGGTCGCGGTCCATCCGGGAGCTGTCTTCCATGCGCACGGCCCGGATTTCCTCCTCGGCGTAACCGAAAACGGTGGCACGGATGCCCCGTATGATCGATGGCGGGGCCGTGTCGGGGGCCTTGCCGCTGACCGCCCATACAAGCGGCCCCAATGGCGCGTACCGCTCGACGATGTTCACAAGGTCAACGGCATCCCGTGGCGCCGTGTTTCGGCGCGACGCACACAGCACCTTGTTGACGGCATTGTCGGCACTATGAAGCCGGAAGCCGAATTCAACGTCATCAAGAGCAGGAAAGAAACGTTTGCACATTTCTTCGTCATCGAACCATTGAACCTTTGTTTCCTCGCCTCCATGCCGCACGATGGCCTCGACAGTCAGGTCGTTTTCGCAGGTCAATTCAACAGAGAAACCGGCGTTCCGTAGAGCCTTTAGCTCGGGTTCGGCGGCGCGGGGCAGTCGGTTCCTGATATCGTGGAAGATATCCATGTCGTCGGAGAGCCGCGGCCAATCGCGGTTCAACACGGCTCCACCCGCGACGTAGGTGTGTTCCGACCGATGCAGCCGCAAGACCTTGGCAACGGATTTCTGGATTGCCGTAAGCGGCATTACTTCGCCAATCGCCGCAGTTTTTGACCGAGCTTATACGCCTCCGAATTTCCCCGATGCATGAGAGCCGCGGCGATCACGGCGGCATCCGGCAGCCCCGCCTTTTCGGGATCGACATCAATGTTGTCGAGGCAGCTTGCATGGAACTTCCGGTAAGCCTTGGCAATCAGTTTCCGGGCCTCCTTCACGGATTCCGATTGCGAACCTTCCCGCAACTGGGCGGCGTAGGCTTTCAACTGATCGGCCTGTTCAACGGGGACGAATACCTCTACACGCTTCAGACCGGCCCGGCGGCGGCGTTGGCGGGATTGATAGACCCGTTCGTTGACGCCCACGGTTGCTGACGGCATTTTCATATCCTCGATAAATGTTACCGGAAATTTATCACATATTATAACCGGTAACAATCTAATTTTAATAACCGGTTATATTATGCAATATTGTTTCCGGTAACAATTCGGGTTTTGTCGTAATTCAGGGACACCATGGGTTACTCCATATATTTCTGACAATTTAATAAAGTTCCCATTGATTCTTCCAAAAAATGTTCCATATTTGTTCTAACAATTACCTGCTCTTTGACATTGTGAATACGGAGACCACCAACGCCTTTCATGGCGCGCCTGTCGGCATGGGTGCGAAATGGGGGCGCGATAGGGCGGCGCTTCGTTGACGGCCGGGTTCGAAATGACGACCGGTGACGACTTCCCCGCCGTTTTTGAAGACGGAAAACGTGGATAATCAATGCGTTGAAGTGATTTAGGGGCCGAAAATGACGACTCCATGACGACACCAGGACGACGCCATGACGACACAGTGACGACTTCAGGACGACTCAATGATGACTCTCTGACGACATGCTTCGTGAGCCTCGCGGCGAGGAGAATCTCAGCCCTTGCTGGCCATCTTTCCCTGCTTCATGGTTGGCCGTTATCCTGATGGCCTTGGTTTATTTATCGGGGGCAGGGAACGACAATGGGGTTGGCGTAAAACCGTAATGTTTTTGGCCTTCCTCCCGGAAAACCGCGACGGGTGATAACATATTCACTAATTTGTAATTAACGATGGCCAGGGAGGCGATGGGTTTGGTAGAACCTCGTTATCACCCAGCGTCGAAACAATAAGGACCACAGAGAGGCACCATGTCGACACTCGTATCACCGCACGGCGGTAATGAGCTGAAACCGTTGATCCATCCCCAGGCCGAGCGCCCGGACGCGCTCAAGCGCGCCGAAGGGTTGAAAAAAATTCCGATGACCAGCCGCGAGACCTCGGACGTGATCATGCTGGCCATGGGCGCCTATACGCCGCTTTCCGGCTTCATGGGCGAGGCCGACTGGCGGGGATGCTGCGAGGAAATGAAATTGGCCGACGGTTTGTTCTGGCCGATCCCGGTGACCCTTTCGGCGGACCAGGAACTGACCGACGGCATCGGCATCGGAGACGAGGTGGCGCTGATCGACGGCGACAGCGGCGAGATCATGGCGGTGATGGAGGTGGGGGAAAAATACGCCATCGATAAAGAGTCCGAATGCCAAAACGTTTACCGCACCACCGACCCCGGGCACCCGGGGGTGGAGAAAGTCCTCGACCAGGGCGAAATCAACCTGGGCGGGCGGGTGATGGCGCTTTCCGAGGGCGAATATCCGCAGAAATATCCCGATCTGTTCCTGCGCCCGGCCCAATCCCGGGCCCTGTTCACCGACAAGGGCTGGTCGCGGGTGGCCGCGTTCCAGACCCGCAACCCCATGCACCGCAGCCACGAACACCTGGCCAAGATCGCCATCGAGGTCACCGACGGGGTGTTCATCCATCAGGTGCTGGGCAAACTGAAGGACGGCGATCTTCCGGCCGAGGTCCGGACCAAGGCGATCCAGGCGATGATCGACAACTACTTCGTCGACGGCACCATCGTCCAGGCCGGATACCCGATCGAAATGCGCTATGCCGGCCCCCGCGAAGCCTTGTTCCACGCCCTCATCCGCCAGAACTTCGGCTGTTCGCATTTGATCGTCGGCCGCGACCACGCGGGCGTCGGCGACTATTACGGGCCGTTCGACGCCCAGCATGTCTTCGATACCCTTTGGGACGGGGCGCTGATCACGGTGCCGCTGAAGATCGGCGTCACTTTTTTCTGCGAAAAGTGTGACGGCATGGCGACGGCCAAGACCTGCCCGCACGACCCGGAACACCACATCAGCATTTCCGGCACCAGGCAGCGCCAGATGCTTTCCAATGGTGAGGACATTCCCGTTGAATTCAGCCGCCCCGAAGTGATCAAGATTTTGCAGGAGTTCTACACCGGCCAGGGCTAGAGCATGATGCATTTAGGATGGCTTATGTTTCATGCTCTATCTTATTGATATTACGCAAATTCGTCGTCGCGGATTGATTCAATCTGCTCGGGATTTGCGCTAACGGATAAGAATCGGCGATGGACCAATCGAACCGCTATTTCGTCCGCTCTCCCGACGGCCGGGGAATCGCCGGTTGCGAATCCCGCGACCCGGCCAAGCGGGTCTCGCTGGCGAAGCCCCAACCGCCCTCGAACCGGTGCACCTGGTAGACCGGCCGCCCAGCCATCGTTGGCGCATAGGGACCCTGGCGCAGGTCGGCGGCGACGCTGGGAACGGTGCTGGCGGCAACGCCCCCCACCGTCGCCGTCCAGGGGCGGTGCATGTGGCCGGAAAAGATGCGGACCACCTGCGGGTGCCGCGAGACCACCGCCGCCAGGTCGGCCACCGCCCGGCGGCGCTGGTAGGCGAACGGGTCGGGAGCGGTCGGCACGTCGAAGGGCGGGTGATGCATGAACAGTGCCGTCGGCCGCGCCGGCGCCTCGGCCAGGGTGGCGTCGAGCGCCGCCAGGCGGGCGTGGCAAAAATCTCCCTTGGCGCTGCCGTCGGCGGCGAGGGAGTCGACGGCGACCAGCCTTACCGGATGCTCCTCGACCGCATAGTGGACGAAAGCGCAATCGGGCATCATGTACCCGTCGCCGGCGAAGGCCCGCGCCATTCCCTGGCGGCCGTCGCGGTTGCCGGGGATGACGTAGAGGGGCGCCTCCAGCGCCGCGAGGAGCGCCCGGGCGTGGGCGAATTCCGCCGCTTGGCCGTGCTGGGTCATGTCGCCGGTGTGGATGACGGCGTCGGGCATGGGGTCGAGGCCGTTGATGTCGGCGATGCATTGGCGAAGGTTCTCCGCCCGGGCGCGGAACACCGGGTCCGCCGCGTCGGCGGCGGCGAGGTGGGTGTCGGTGACCTGGGCGATGATCATGGTCCCGGAAGCCGCCTTCCCGCTCGTTCGTCCGCGTCCAATCATGGGGGCTCGCCAGTGACCGTTCCAGTGGACTCCGTTTAGTCGATGATATGGTGTACGGGGGCCTTCTCCATGGCCCACTCGCCGGATTCCGAATCGTAGCGGGACAAGGTGAAGCAATGCCAATCGGTGTCATCCAGCTTCGGATGATCGGCCCGATAATAATACCCCGGCCACCGCGTTTCCGTCCTGAACATCGTATGCTGCGTCACACACTCCGAGGCCAAGACCCGGTGCTGAAGCTCCCACGCCCGCATAAGCTGGTGAAGGTCTTCGGCCCCGAGATGGGGGAGGTCTTCCTTGAGCATTTTCAGCAACTCCAGCCCGCGGGTGAGCATCGGTTCGTTGGTCAAGTAGTTGCTGCTGATGCCGCCGACGTATTCGTCCATGATCTTCTCGAGACGCTGAAGACCCTGAATCGGCAAAAGATAGCTCGGCGATACGGTCCCGGCGACGATCTCGTTGCGGCCGACCTCGTAGTTCTCCATGGGCTGGTAAACCATCGTCTTGAGATCTTCGACCTCCGTCTCATCGACCTGAGGCTGGTCGTTACCCAGGTCCTTGACGTACCTGACCGCAGCCTTCCCGGCGAGACGGCCTTCCGTGAAGGATCCCGACGAGAACTTGTGGGCGGTGCCGCCGATGGTGTCGCCGGCGCCGAAGAGTCCCTCGACGGTCATCATCCGGTTGTATCCCCACTGGTAGTCCGACGGTGCGTAGTCCTCCGGACCGCTCGCCCAGGCGCCTGAACACGTTGCGTGGGAGCCCATGACGTAAGGCTCGGACATGATCAGCTCGGGATTCGTTTCCTTGGGATCGATGTTCTGCGACGCCCAGACGACCGCCTGCCCGATCGTCATGCCGAGGAAGTTCTCCCAGCCAACTGTCTCCTTGTGCGGATCGGCGAAGGCCTCCTTCGTCACCATGCGGATGGGGCCTCTGCCGGCCTTGATCTCCTGTAGAAAGGCGTGGTTCCGCAGGCAGGTCGGCACCGGCTCCTTATCGACGTAATCCCCGACCATTTCCTTGATCGAGTCGTACCAGGTGGCCTCGTAATTATCCCCATACGCGTTTTCGGTGTAAGTCTTGAGATGCAGGAAGTAGGCGCCGACCGGACCATAGCCGTCCTTGAATCTGGTGAGGACGATCCGGTTCTCCATCTGCGTCATCTTGGCGCCGACTTGGATCGGCAGCGCGTAGGCAGAGGCGCTGCTCCACGGGGCATACCAGGTCCGCCCCATGCCCTCTCCGACCGAGTGGGGCTTGAAGATGTGCGACGCGCCACCGGCAGTTACGATGACCGCCTTGGACCGGAATACGTAGAAATTCCCGTCACGGACGTTGAAGC
>JADFMB010000223.1 GCA_022564115.1 Pseudomonadota bacterium | reverse complement strand
ATTTTCGTCCAAATGAACGCCCGCGTCCAGTTGGCAGCGCTCATAGATGATCCACCCGCCCGCCTCCCGGCCGGCGCGCCGCGCGGCGCCGAATTATTTTTGATTTCCGGGGCCGCCGGAGTACACTTTTCACGTAAAGAACGTCTGTTGTACGCTTGTTACGTAAAAGGGGCGTTTTACGTAAAAGGGGCGATCAATCAGCCTTCCGGCTGAGCCGCGCTGGCGGAGAAATGGCGTGGGATCTGGCTCCAGTTTGGAAACGATACCTAACAGGAGGGAAATTCGATGAGTAGAATCGCATTAGGGGCAGCCGCCGTCGCCAGGGGCAGCCGCCGTCGCCGTTGCCATCGCCTTTGGCGCTGCCGGATCGGCATCCGCCCAGGACAAAATGAACATCGCTTGGGGGGGGTCCAACCCCGGCGGGGTGATGTATTACATGGTGGGCGCGGCGGGCACCATCATTTCCGAAAAGCTGCCACAATATAACATCACGCAGGTGACCACCGGCGGCTCGACGGAAAACGCCAAGCGCATCATCAAGGGCGAGCTGGATATGGGAATCGTTTACGGCGCCCATGTCTTTATGTCGCAAAAGCCCGAAGGCCCGTTCAAGAACGGCGCCAAGGGCACCATGTTCCGGGGCATCGCCAAGGCCTATAAGGGTCCGACCTATTTCGTCACCCTGCCCGGTTCGGGTATCAAGAAACTGGCCGACCTCAAGGGCAAACGGGTCGCGCTCGGCCCGCCGGGTTCGGGTACGGTTTTCAACTGCTCCAACATCGCCCGCGCGGTGGGCTTCCTGGGCGACGTCAAGCCGAGCATGATGACGTTCGCCGATGCCGGACGGGCCTTGGGCAACGGTCAGATCGACGCTCTCTGCCAGTCTTCGGCCCCGGCCGCGGCGGTCAAGGAATTGGCCGAAACCAAGGGTGCGATCGTTCTCCCGTATACGGCGGCGGAATTGAAGGCGGTGACCACCCAATACCCCTTCTACAACGTGGCGACCATGCCGGCGACGACCTACAAGGGCGTCCCGGCGAGGGAACTGCCGTTCCTGACCGTTTACTGGGTCGCGCACGAGCGGCTGTCGGCCAAGGCGGTCGAGGATATCCTCAACCTGGTCTATCAGCCGGCCATCAGGAAGCGGCTGGCCGCCGGTCATAAAGCCTGGAAACAAATGGCACCGGACATCAAGAACTTCGAAGCCTTGGGCGTGCCGATGCATCCGGGCGCATTGGCCTACTATAAATCCAAGGGCCTTTGGAAATAATCGCCCGATGACGTTACCGGGCCGCCGTGTTTCCTCGCGCGGCGGCCCGTTCTCTTTTTAAAGCAACCTATTTTTTAAAGGATACCGAGGGTGGCATCCCAAGAGGCTTGGTTCGCGCCGATCGAAGGGAAGAAACGGACGATTTCCGGCCCCTATGCTGTTTTTTACGGCCTGATCGCGGCGGGCTTTTCCCTTTGGTATATGTATACGTCGGGGTTCGGCCTGGTTTCGACGGAAACCAACCGAGGGCTGTATCTTCTGTTTACCTCGGTCCTGGTGTTCATCGCCTATCCGGCCCGCAAAGGCGCGCCCAACGACCGGCCCAGCATCATCGACGCGGTGTTTATCGTCCTGGCGGTCGCGTCCATCGGCTATTGGATGGACCAGTACGTGCCCTACGCCATGTTCCGCGTCAGCGAGCCCAACAATTGGGACCTGATCATGGGCGGCATCGCCATCGTGGTGGTGCTGGAAACCAGCCGGCGGGTCCTCGGCATCGCCATCCCGATCATCGCCACGCTGTTTCTTTTGCAGCTGTATTACGGGCCGTACCTGCCCGGCAAGCTCAGCCATTCGGGCCTGCCCGTGGACCGGATCGTCGAATTCACCTTTTCCACCCAAGAAGCCATGTTCGGCGTGGTCTTGGCGACCTTCGCCACCTTCGTGTTTCCGTTCATGATTTTCGGCGCCTTCCTCGAACGCAGCGGCGCCGGCACCTTTTTCATGGATTTGGCCACCGCGCTGACCGGTAAGTGGCGGGGCGGACCGGCGAAGATCGCCACGGTAAGTTCCGCCTTGTTCGGTTCCATATCCGGTTCCTCGGTGGCCAACGTGGTCGCATCGGGCGCCTTCACCATCCCGATGATGAAACGGATCGGCTTCAAGCCCCACCACGCCGGCGGCATCGAAGCCATCGCATCCACCGGCGGGCAGATCATGCCGCCGATCATGGGCGCGGGGGTGTTCATTCTGGCGACGCTGACCCAGACCGATTATCTCAGCATCGCGGTGATGAACGTGATCCCCGCCGTGCTGTTCTTCTCCTTCGTGCTGCTGATGGTCGATCTCGAGGCCGTGCGGACCGGGATCAAGGGACTGCCCGCCGATGAAATTCCCCGGGTCCGCGACGTTCTCCGCCGGGGGTGGCATTTCTTCGTTCCTCCGGTGCTGGTGGTGACCCTTTTGTTCAAGGGATATTCGCCGGACCTGGGCGCCTTTTGGGGCACGGTTTCCGCCCTGGTGCTGTCGTGGCGGCATAAGGAAACGGCGATGGGTCCCCGCGATATCTTCCGTGGGCTGGCCGCCGGGGCGCACAACAATACCTCCGCCGGCGCCGCCATCGGCAGCCTGGGCGTGATCATCGGCGGCATCATCCTGTCGGGCCTGGGGCTTAAGTTCTCCGCCGTACTGGTCGAATTCGCCGGCGGCAGCCTTTTGCTGACGGTATCGCTGGTCACGTTGATTTCGGTGATCATCGGCATGGGCAGCAGCACCACCGGGTCCTATATCATCCTCGCCGTGGTCGCGGCCCCGGCGCTGATTCAGCTTGGCGTGCCGGAAATTGCGGCCCATCTGGTGGTGTTCTATGCGGCGTGTCTTTCCAACATCACGCCGCCGGTCTGCGTGTCGGCGTTCGCCGCCGCGGCCATCGCCAAGGCCGACCCCATGCGAACGGGATTCGCCGCGTTGAAGTACGGAACCACGCTGGTCCTGATCCCCTATAGCTTCGTCTACGTGCCCGAGCTGCTGTTGCAGGGAACCTGGCTGGAAATCTCGGCGGCAACGGTCAGTTACGCCGTCGGCTACGCCGCC
>JADFMB010000222.1 GCA_022564115.1 Pseudomonadota bacterium | reverse complement strand
CACCGATGGCGTCGTGATGGCCGGCGGCCTCGGCGACCAATAACTTGGTGCCGACGCCATCGGTGGCGGCGACCAGAATCGGGTCCTCGTAACCGGCTTCCTTGAGGTCGAACAGGGCGCCGAAACCGCCCAGGCCCGACACCACGCCGGGCCGTTTGGTGGCTTCCGCCAACGGCTTGATGGCTTCGACGAAGGCGTTGCCGGCCTCGATGTCGACGCCGGCGTCTTGGTAGCGGGCGCCGCCGTTTTTATGCCCTTTTTGGCTAATACCTTCCTCCTTGGACGGGCTATGGTAGATTGCTGCCCCTACAGGCCCCTGACAGTCCTCGAAAAGTCCCGATAAGTCCCGATAAGTCCCTGGGGGGGGTGAAGATAATGTATCCGTGCCGTTTTGTAATGGCTGATGTTGATGATTGAGCGCCCGATCCGCCTGTTTATGGGTTTCCTTGTCCGGGCTCCCTGGGGATTTTTGGGGGTCTCGGGGGACACCCCCGCTTCCCCGAGCGCCGATGGTTTGGTTTTCGGGGGACACCCCCGGCCTCACGGCCTCCCCCGGGGCCTCTTGTTACTGGCCGGCCTGACGGCCCTGTTCGCCGTTTCCGCCGCCGGGCCAGGGGCGGCCCAGCCGATTGACGTTTTCGAGGTCCGGGACGTCGCCGTCGACGTCACCGCCGAGACCGCGGCCAAGGCCCGCGAGCTGGCCCTGGTCGAAGGCCGGAAACTGGCCTTCCGCCGGCTGCTGGAACGGTTGACGCTGCGCATCGAGCACAAGGGCCTGCCGGACTTGGCGGCCGAAGAAATCGCCCCCTACGTCAACGATTTTTCCGTCGCCGAGGAAAAGACCTCCGCCGTGCGCTACCTGGCGCGGCTGAATTTCCGCTTCAAGCACGAGGAAATCCGCGGGCTCCTCAACGACCTCGGCTTCAGTTTCGCCGAAACCGTCTCCAAGCCGGTGCTGGTGCTGGCGGTGTTCCAGGACGCCGGCGCGTTGATCCTGTGGGACGAACCGAACCCGTGGCGCGACGCCTGGGCCGCGCGCCCGGCCCGCCAGGGGCTGGTGCCGACCCTGTTGCCGCTGGGCGACCTCAAGGACATCGCCGCCATCGGCGCCGAGCAGGCCATGGACGGGGACCTGCAAAGGCTGAACGCCATCTCCAGGCGCTACGGGGCCAGCGACGCGCTGGTGGTTTTCGGGGTGCTGCGGGTTGAGGCGGCCCAATCGAGGCGGGTCCTGGAAGTCTATTTCACCCGTTACGGCAAGCAGCTCCGCGAACAGACCGAGGTCATGAGCTTCAGCCAACAGGAAAACGAGACCGTCAACGGCCTTCTCGCCCGGGCGGTGGAGGAATTGACCTTCGTCGTCGAGGACAACTGGAAGCGCGACAACATCATGCAGTTCGAGCGCTCAGGCGTGATCGCGACGGTGGTGCCGATCGCCCGGCTCAAGGACTGGCTCGACGTGCGCGCCCGGCTGGCCGGCGTCGCCGTCGTCCGCCGCGCCGAAATGGTGCTGATGTCCCGATCCGAGGTCCGGGTCAACCTGCATTTCATCGGCGACCGCGACCAGTTGGCGCTGGCCTTGGAACAATCGGACCTGAGGCTGTTCGAGGAAGGCGGGCAATGGAAGCTCGGCCTTTTTGGGGCGCCGCCGAAGGGGAAGTCCTAGGCCCATGAACCTTCCCAACCTGATAACCTTCGGGCGCCTGTTCTCCGTTCCGGTGATTTTGTGGCTGATCCTCGACGGCAGCATGCTGGCCGCCTTCTGGGTCTTTTTCGTTTCCGCGCTGTCGGATGCCGTCGACGGCATCATCGCCAAGTACTTCGACGCTGAAACCGTCTTCGGCGCCTTTCTCGACCCGATCGCCGACAAGGCGCTGCTGGTTTCGGTTTTTCTGATGCTCGGCCACCAAGGCTACATCGAGGCCTGGCTGGTGATCATGGTGGTGTTCCGGGACCTGGTGATCATCGGCGGCGCGCTGCTGTTCCAGACCGTGACCCAGTCGCTGACCATGCAGCCGCTGGCCATTTCCAAGGTCAATACCTTCGTGCAGCTTGTTTTCGCCGTCATCGTGCTTTGGGTCGAGGCCTATGGCCTCGACGGGGGCGCGGCGATCGGGGCAATCGGTTATATTGTCGCCGTGACGACCTTGTGGTCGGGGACCGCCTATGTGATCACCTGGAGCCACCGCGCCACCGTCATCGAAGACACCGGCAATCCGGGGGAGCCGAAATGAGCCGAGAAATGCGAACCCTGTTCTGGATCGCCGGACTGGCGGTCTTCGTGTTCGTTCTTCATTCCCTGTCCGGGATCCTGATGCCGTTCGTCGCCGGCATGGCGATCGCCTATTTCCTCGACCCGGTGGCCGACAAGCTGGAACAAAAAGGCCTGTCCCGGGCGGTGGCGACGACGACCATCATCGCCGCCTTCTTCTTCGTCGCCGTCGGCGTGCTGGTGTTGCTGTTTCCGCTGCTGCAAGCCCAGGTCGTCAGCCTGGCGGCCTTCGTCCCCGACCTCATCGACACCTTCCGCGACTATGCCGAACCCTTCCTGGAGCGCCTTCGGGCCGACCTGTCGCCCGAAGAGATGGAGCGCCTGAGGGAAGCGGCCGGCACCTACGCGGGCGCCGCCATCCAATGGATGAGCGGCCTCCTCGGCGGCCTGTGGAAGGGCGGCCTGGCGGTTTTCAACGTCCTGTCGCTGCTCATCATCACCCCGGTGGTGGCGTTCTACCTGCTCCGCGATTGGGACCTGATCGTGACCCGCTTCGATTCCTACCTGCCGCGGGCCGCGGCGCCCACGATCCGCGAACAATGCGCCGCCATCGACACCACCATCGCCGGTTTCGTGCGCGGCCAGGCTTCCGTGTGCCTGGTGCTGGCCGTCTGGTACGGCTTCGGCCTGAGCGTGGTCGGGCTGGAATCCGGGCTTCTGGTCGGCATCGGCGCCGGCGCCATTTCGTTCATTCCCTATCTCGGCGCCGCCATCGGCCTGATGATCGGGCTCGGCATCGCCCTGGCGCAGTTTTCCGACTGGCTGCCCATCGGCCTGGTGGCGGGGATCTTCATCATCGGCCAGACCGCCGAAAGCTACGTGCTGACGCCG
>JADFMB010000221.1 GCA_022564115.1 Pseudomonadota bacterium | reverse complement strand
GGGCCCGAACCATCGTCCGCCGCCGACAACCCCAATGCCGTCACCTCGCCCATGGTCGGCGTCGTCTTCACCGGCCCCGATTCCGACTCGCCCCCGTTCGTCAAGCCCGGCGACGAGGTCACCGAGGGCCAGACGCTGTTGTTGATCGAGGCGATGAAGGTCTTCAACCCGATCACGGCGCCGAAATCGGGCCGGGTGACGGAAATCCTGGTCGCCAACGGGGCGCCGGTGGAATACGGCGAACCCCTGCTGATCCTTGAATAAGTAGACGAAGACCTGGCGCATGACCCGTCCCGCAACCAGAAAACCGGTGCCGGCCGATGTATGACAAGGTCCTGATCGCCAACCGCGGCGAAATCGCTCTCCGAATCCTCCGCGCCTGCCGCGAGATGGGAATCCAGGCCGTCGCCGTCCATTCCACCGCCGACAACGACGCCATGCACGTGCGCCTGGCCGACGAGGCGGTCTGCATCGGGCCGCCGCCGGCCAAGGACAGCTACCTCAACGTTTCGGCGATCCTCAGCGCCGCCACCATCGCCGGCGTCGACGCCATCCACCCGGGGTATGGGTTCCTGTCGGAAAACGCCGACTTCGCGGCCATGGTCGAGGAACACAAGTTCAATTTCATCGGCCCGTCGCCGGACCACATCCGCCTGATGGGCGACAAGATCGCCGCCAAGAAGGCGCTGTCCGAGGCCGGCATCCCGGTGGTGCCGGGATCCGACGGAGCGCTGAAGGACGCCGAGGACGCCCGCGCCCAGGCCGACAGAATCGGTTATCCGGTACTGATCAAGGCCACCCATGGTGGCGGCGGGCGCGGCATGAAGGTGGTCGAAGACTCCTCGCTTGTTGGCGAAGCCTTCGACATCACCACCGCCGAGGCCGAGGCCGCGTTCGGCTCGGGCGAGCTCTACATGGAGAAGTTTCTGGCCCAGCCGCGCCACATCGAGGTCCAGGTGCTGGCCGATCATCACGGCGCCGTGGTCCATCTGGGCGAGCGGGACTGTTCGCTCCAGCGCCGCCACCAGAAGCTGATCGAGGAAGCGCCGTCGCCGGCGCTTAACCAAAAGGAACGCCAATCCATCGGCGACCGTGTGGTCGGCGCGGTCAAGAAGCTGGGCTACCGCAGCGTCGGCACCATGGAGTTCCTGTACGAGGACGGCGAGTTTTACTTCATCGAGATGAACACCCGGCTTCAGGTCGAGCACCCGGTCACCGAGATGATCTGCGGGCTCGACCTGGTGCGCGAGATGATCCGCATTGCCGCCGGCGCGCCGCTCGGTTTCGTCCAGTCCGACGTCAAGTTTTCCGGCCACGCCATCGAATGCCGGATCACCGCCGAAAACCCCGACACCTTCACACCGTCGCCGGGCCGGGTCGGCGTTTACCACGCACCCGGCGGGCTCGGGGTGCGGGTCGATTCCGGGCTTTATTCCGGTTACACGGTGCCGCCTCACTACGATAGCCTGATCGCCAAGCTGATCGTTCACGGCGCCAACCGCAACGAATGCCTGATGCGGCTCCGCCGCGCCCTCAGCGAATACGTGATTGACGGGCTGGAGACCATTATTCCGCTGCATCAGCGGCTGATGAACGAAGCCGATTTCGTCAACGGCGATTACGACATCCACTGGCTGGAGAAGTTCGTCGAAAGCGGCCAAGGGCGCGACCAGGGGGGCGGCCAGGGAAGCGGCCAGAGCGAAGACGGATAAAGCCCAAGGCCCGAGGAGGCCCCGACATGAGCCGGCACGACCCGGGAGCCCAGGAACTGACGCCTGAATTGCTGCTCCGCGCCTATGCGGCCGGCATCTTCCCGATGGCCGAAAGCGCCGACGACCCGGGCCTGTTCTGGGTCGACCCGCAGGTCCGGGGGGTCATTCCGCTGAACCGTTTCCACGTTCCCCGGCGGCTGAGGAAAACCGTCCGCGGCGGCGCCTTCGAGGTCCGCTTCGATACCGCCTTCACGGAAGTCCTGGAACGGTGCGCGAAATCGAAACGCGGGCGCCGCGAAACGTGGATCAACGCGCCGATCAAGAACGCGGTGGAAGGACTGTTCGAGCTCGGCTTCGCCCACAGCGTCGAAACCTGGCGCGACGGCAACCTGGTCGGCGGGCTTTACGGAGTCGCCCTGGGCGGGGCGTTTTTCGGCGAAAGCATGTTCTCGCGTTTCCGCGACGCCTCGAAGGTGGCGATGGTGCATTTGGTGGCGCGGCTGAAGATCGGCGGGTTCGGGCTTCTCGACGTGCAGTTCATCACCGACCACCTGCGCCAGTTCGGAGCCGTCGAAATCCCGGCCCGGGTGTATCTCGAACGGCTCGACGAGGCGCTGAAGATCAAGGCGGCGTTTTACCGCGACGCCGCCCCTTCCGAGGTCGAGGGCGCCTTGGAGGAGCTGTTCCGGCAATCGAGCACCCAGATGTCATAGACCGGGTGTTCCAGGGCCGACAGCGCCGGGCTCGAGGCGTACATCCAGCCGCGGAACAGGCTGACCGCCGCCTCGCCCTGGCGGACCTCCCAGATATCGAGGAAAGAGGCGCTTTCCGGCGTCTCCTCGGGCGGGCGCTTGTCGCAATGGCGGGCGATGATCTCCAAGGTCCCGAACTTCACCACCTCGCCCACCGGCGCCTCGATGGTCGACACCCGGGCCGTGACCTTGTCCATGCCCCGCAGGACGGCGACCTCGTAGGGGGCCGCCGCCGCCGGCCCGACAAGGACAGAAGAAACCAGGACGGCCCAGGGGACTGCCAAGGCCGCCGGCTTCAAGGTCCGGGTCATTAAGCTTTGGGGGCTATTTTCCACCTTTTCCCGATCCGCCGGTGGCGAGGAGGATTTCGCGGGTTTCCGAGTTCATGGGCTCAAGCGTCTCCCGGCCCTCTTCCGGCCTGGGCCGTCATTCCGGAATCCAGGGTTCGTAGTCGCCGGTCGCCGCCGCCCTTTCGCCGCCCCGGTAGGCGTGGCCCCGGGGCCGGTAGGCGCCGGCGGTGCCGGTCTGGTTGGCCAGGTGCTCTTTCTGCCAGGGCTTCGATTCGGCGGCTTCCTCGGACAGCGGCTCGGACGTGGTGTGGTGGAGCCAGGCGTGCCATTCCGGCGGCACCCGCGACGCCTCGA
>JADFMB010000220.1 GCA_022564115.1 Pseudomonadota bacterium | reverse complement strand
ACTACGAGGCCCTGGGCGGATTGGCGGAACTGTTTCCCGGCGTCCCCCTGTCGGCGTTCACGGCCACCGCCGACGAGGCGACGCGCCTGGATATCTCGGCGAAGCTCTTCGATGGCCGGGGGCGCACCATCGTCACCGGCTTCGACCGGCCCAATATCCGCCTCGCCGTGGAAACGCGGCGCGACGGGAATCGTCAGCTTATGGATTTCGTCCGCGCCAGGCCCGGCGAGGCCGGCATCATCTACTGCCTGTCACGCAAGAAGACCGAAGCGGCGGCGGAACTGCTGGCCGGGAACGGCTTTCGCGCCTTGCCCTACCACGCCGGACTGGACAGCGCCGAGCGCGCCGCCAATCAGGACATCTTCATGACCGAGCCGGGCGTGGTCATGGTCGCCACCATCGCCTTCGGCATGGGCATCGACAAGCGCGACGTGCGCTACGTTTTCCACGCCAACCTGCCCGCGAACATGGAAGCCTATTACCAGGAACTGGGCCGGGCCGGACGCGATGGCGAACCTGCCGACGCCTTCATGCTGTATGGCCTGGGCGATATCCGCCAACGCCGTATTTTTATCGAGGAAGATGCGACCAGGGACGGCGACGGCCACAAACGGCGCGAACACAAAAGGCTCGATGCCCTGATCGCCTACTGCGAGTCGCCCCAGTGCCGCCGCCGGGCGCTGCTGTCCTATTTCGGCGAGGAGGCGGACCCTTGCGGCAACTGCGACATCTGCCTCGACCCGCCGGTCCTGGAGGACGGCACGGTTCATGCCCGAAACGCGCTCGGCGCCATCGAGCAAACGGGCCAGCGGTTCGGCGCCGTCCATGTCATCGACGTGCTGCTGGGCAACCATACGGAAAAAATCCGCCGCCTGGGGCACCACCGCCTTGCCGCCCACGGCCTCGGCCGCGGGGAGGACAAAGACACCTGGCGCTCGATCCTCCGCCAATTGGTCGCCGCCGGCTATCTGCGCCTCGACATCGCCGGCCACGGCGGCCTCGGCCTGACCAGGGACGGCCGGTCGCTGCTCGAGGACGGCGGCGCCTTTCGCTTCCGCCGCGACCCCGCGCGCTCGAAAAGCGCCGCTCCCCGGGCGCCGCCGGCACGGGGGGCACCGGCGAAGGCCGACCTTTCCGAAGCCGACCTATCCGGGAAAGACGGAGACCTGTTCCGGGCGCTCAAGGAATTGCGGCTGGATTTTGCTCACGAACGGGGCGTGCCCGCCTATGTCATCTTCTCCGACCGGACCCTCCTCGACATGGCCGCCAACAAGCCGGCGGACGAGATCGAGTTCGCCCGGGTCTTCGGCGTCGGCGAGGCCAAGCTCAAGAACTTCGCCCGGCCATTCCTGGCCTTGATCGCCGAATTCACCGGATAAGCGTAAGCCTCGGAAAGCCCGAGCGGTTAACGGCGGTTCACGAAAACACTAAAAAGGGCACACCATCTCCTTGACTCCCGCCCCTAATTGGACTATATTCCGATATAAAGTTTAAAGACGGATTTTTTCCTCGAAATTAAAGAACAATAAAGGAATAAACTAGCGCGGTGACCAGGACACATCCTTAAGCCGTTAATTTTTAACAAGTTATGCCTAAACAACAAACGGAGATGCCGTTGAATTTATAGGAAAATATCACAAAATGTGGACTTTTGCGGACAAATGTGGACATTTGCGGACTTTCCGACCGGAATTTGCCATAATACCGTGGCTTGGTTTCGCCTTTTTTGGGTATTTAGTCTAAATCGGTGGAGCCGTCCATTTCCGCCCTACCCACCACCCGATAACCACCAAGGGTCCACCGAATGACCACCGTTTGCACACCGGATGCCGACCGATGTCCACCGATGCCCACCGTGGGAAAACCGGGACCGATACGGCGGCGAATTTTTTTTCCTCTGCGGTGAAAAAAAGAAGTTGAACCATGGCCCGAAGCATTCGGGCGACGGGCCGTGGTGAAAATCGCTTCGTTCAGGATATCCCATAACGCCGGGATGGGATGAGCCGGGGCATCGGTATCGTACTGCTTCTGCTTTCCGCCGCCGACGGAATGGATTATTACCGCAAGGCGGGGTTGGAGAAATTCGACACCTGTTTCGCCATCCCCTGGAGGGACCGGAGGTAAAGGAATCAAGATGACGACCCATGCCTATAAAATCGCCGTCATTCCCGGCGACGGGATCGGCAGCGAAGTGGTGCCCGAAGCCATCCGGGTGCTGGAGGCGGCCGGGCGGAAGTTCGAATTTGTCTGCACCTTCGACGAAAAGGACTGGAGCTGCGAAAGGTTGGCCAAAAAGGGCGCCATGATGCCCGGCGACGGGCTGGCCGGGATCAGGGACCATGACGCCATCCTTCTGGGCGCCGTCGGGTTCCCCGGCGTGCCCGATCACGTTTCGTTGTGGGGCCTGCTGATTCCCATCCGGCGTGAATTCCGCCAGT
Organism: Pseudomonadota bacterium; assembly: GCA_022564115.1. Lineage (GTDB taxonomy): Bacteria > Pseudomonadota > Alphaproteobacteria > Rhodospirillales > Casp-alpha2 > Casp-alpha2. Next base: position 703 of record JADFMB010000220.1, on the reverse strand, counting down.
ACGTGGCGCTGCGCCCGGTGCGCCTGTTCGAGGGCATGGCGTGCCCCTTGGCGGGCCGGCAACCGGGGGATATCGATTTCCTGATCGTGCGCGAAAACAACGAAGGCGAATATTCGGAAATCGGCGGCCGGCTCTATCAGGGAACCGACGCCGAAATGGCGGTGCAGCAGAGCACCTTCACCCGCCGGGGCTGCGACCGCATCATGCGCTACGCCTTCGAGCTGGCGCGGACGCGCGAGCGCAAGCACCTGACGTCGGCGACCAAGTCCAACGGCATTATCCATTCCATGCCCTTTTGGGACGAGCGCTTCGAGGCCATCGGCGCCGAGTACCCGGACGTCACCACCGATAAATTCCACATCGATATCCTGACCGCCCATTTCGTCCGCAACCCGGATTGGTTCGACGTGGTGGTCGGCTCGAATCTGTTCGGCGATATCCTGTCGGACCTGGGCCCGGCGATCGCCGGCACCATCGGCATCGCGCCGGGGGCCAACATCAACCCGGAAAAGGACTTTCCTTCGATGTTCGAGCCGGTGCACGGCTCGGCCCCGGACATCGCCGGAAAAGGCATCGCCAACCCGATCGGACAGATCTGGTCGGCGGCGATGATGCTCGAACACCTGGGCCAGGAGGAGGCCTCGGCGGCGATCGTGACGGCGATCGAGAAAGTGATAAAGGCCGGCGGCGTCAAGACCCCCGA
>JADFMB010000219.1 GCA_022564115.1 Pseudomonadota bacterium | reverse complement strand
CAGTCCGCCCCGGCGTTCACCATGTGGTCGTTCGCCAACACCGACCCGCGTCCGTTCGCGCCGCAGCAGGTCTGGGCCTCGTCCTTGGGGATCGGGTTCATCCTGTTCTTCTTCACGGCGTTCACGGGCATGGGCGGGCACCTTCTGGGCGCCAACCCGGAGGTGACGGATGCGGGCCTCGCGGTGGCCAACGTGCTTCCGGGATCGATCGCCGCGAAGCCGGATTCCATCGTTCCCCATTACATGAATCTGATTGCGGAGGGATCGCCGTGGCTGGTCGGCTTGTTGGCGGTCTGCGCCCTTGCGGCCATGCAGTCCACCGGCGCGGCCTACATGTCGACCGCCGGCGGTATCTTGACCCGCGACCTGTACAAGCGGTACCTGAACCCGGCCTCGACCCATAACATGCAGAAGCTGGCCGGGCGCATGGGTGTCGGATTCATCGTCATCGCCGCGTTGCTGGTGGCGACGTATTCGCGTGACGCCCTGGTGCTGTTGGGCGGTCTGGCGGTGGCTTTCGGCTTCCAGATGTGGACGCCGCTGGCGGCCGTCTGTTGGATTCCGTGGATCACCCGTCAGGGCGCCACCTATGGCCTCTTGGCCGGCATCATCGGCGTGATCTTCACCGAGAAGTTCGGCATCGGGATCCTGACCGACATGGGGATCGACTACTGGGGCCGCTGGCCGTGGACGATCCATTCGGCCGGGTGGGGCATGTTCCTCAACGCCTCCGTCTGCCTCAGCGTTTCGGCGATGACCCAGAACACCCAGGAACTGGCGCACCGCATGAAGTTTCACAACTTCCTGCGCGAACACGCCAGGCTGCCGGATTCGAAGCGGGGGCTGATCCCCGTCGCGTGGGGGATCACGATTGCGTGGATGTTCTTCGGCATCGGGCCGGGTGCGGTCATCGGCAACGACATCTTCGGCGCGCCGAATGCCGGCGTCGAAGGCTGGACCTTCGGCATGCCCTCCATTTGGGCGTGGCAGATCCTGTTCTGGCTCCTGGGCGTCGGCATGATGTGGTTCCTGGCCTTCAAGATGGAAATGTCGACCATCCCCGAGACGGAAATCGAGGCCCTGGTGGATGACATCGGCGATACGGCCGAGGAACAGGCCCAACGGATCTAACCGAACACCCATTCGACGAGACCTGAGGGAAGGGCGTCGCCCTTCCCTCGCTTTTTTGTTAATATCCGGCTCGTCCTTCGAACGGACCGATCCCTCACGTTAAGGCTTGTTGCCGTGGAAGGGATGTTTGCACTTGAAAGCCGATGGCTGTGGTCGGTGGCGCTGGCGGTGGTGTTGTTTTTCCCTGTGCGTCAGCTGATCTGGGTGTTGGCGGTACGCCGGGAACAGCGCCAGACCGGCGGTCAGGTGCCCGACGAGAATGTCCGGCGCCACCTGAAAGGCCGCGCCGGGGTCACGTCCGCTCTCTTGTGTCTGATATTCGCCGCCGTTTACGGCGGGATCATCCTCGGAGTGGGGCGTTGAACCTGAAAGCGTTTTCCAACCCGAAGGTGCTTCGCCGGTTCATCATCCTGTTGGGCGTCGCCACCTTCGTCATGTTCACGTTCTGGGCGGTGCTCAAGAGTTATGTCAAGGCCCCGTCCGGCGACTACGAAGTCCGCCAGGGCGACATCCTTCTCGGCGACCGCAAGTATGACTCCGCCATAGAGCGCTTCAACGCGGCGCTCTCCGTTTCTCCCGACCACCGCGGCGCGCTGATGGGCCGGGCACTGGTGTATTTGCAGACCGCACGCTACATCGAAGCGGAAGCCGAATTTAGCTATCTGATCAGATACCTCCAGCGCAACCTGGAACCCGACGACATCACGGGCATCGCGGTTTATGCCGCGGCCTACAGCAACCGGGGCATTCTGTACGACCGCACGGGCCGCTACGAGAAAGCGCTTGCCGATTATATTGAGGCGTTGAAGATCGACGAAGGCGCCATCGACGGGCCCGGCCTTATCGATAGAGTCATCTACGGCACGCCCAGACCGGCAACCGTCCGCCAGCGCGCCATTTATCTGACCAAGCAATTGGCCCTGCCCGTGGACCAGCGGGTTCTCCGAATACCGGAAAAGGATGCGGAACAGAGAATATACAAGCCTTATTAGACGGTTAAGGGAATTGCCCGGTTGGCAAACAGATCAGGAAATGTAATCATCCAAAGATGTCTCGAACCGAGGGCACAACCGGAAAACCGTTCTATCGGACTGTCTCTTTGGCAAACCACAGGGGAAAATATCATGCCGGAAGATAACGCACCTGAGGCGGAAGAAGAAGAAAAGACAATGCCGTCAGTGCGCAAGCAGATTGCCGTGATGGCCATAATTGTTGTCGGCATTACCGTCGTTCTTGGCGGCGGCGTCATGCTGTCGACGTGGTTGAAATAAGTGCGGGTCCGGTCGTCGTTTGACCGGGTGGGCCACGGATTGCAGCCCATAGGGGGTGCAGGCTTCCGACGCGGATCGACGGGCCTCGGAAAACCGGCCCAGCGATTTTCGGCAGGGGCTCCGCCTTGCACTAGACTGCTTGAGGTGGAACCATGAAAAATAGCGTGTTCTGCGCCTTTTCGGCCTCGCTCGCGGCGGGGCTCTTGGTTCCCGCACCGGCGACCGCGGAGTGCTACGATCCGCCGGGTGCCTACGTGATCTGGGCCAAATGCGACTTCGCCAGGAAAAACTTCGAAGGCGCCAATCTGAAGCACGCCGTTCTCGAGGATGCCGTCTTGCACCACGCGAATCTCAAGGGCGCCAACCTGGAAAGAGCCGACCTTCGAGGCGCCGACATGTCGAACGCCGACATGTCGGGGGTGAACCTGAAAAACGCCAAACTCATGAAGGCCATGCTGCTGGACACCAACCTTTCAGGCGCCGATCTTTCGGGCGCCAACCTGGAAGGGGCCAATTTGGAACGCGCCAATCTCACCGGCGCCAACCTGAATGGGGCCAAACTAAACGCCGCCAGTATGAGTGGCGCCACCTGGACCGACGGCAGGAAGTGCAAGGGCAATTCCGTCGGCGAGTGCAAATAATACCAAAGGTCCTTAGTAATGACCCATAGAGACGGCTTCCCAAGGCTTTCGGCGAGCACGCGCGTGGCGTAGCGATGCGGGACATCGGTAGCCATGCGCACCATCTCAAA
>JADFMB010000218.1 GCA_022564115.1 Pseudomonadota bacterium | reverse complement strand
ATTTGAGAGGCCGCCATCGGAGGGGCCGGCGCCGTTCCCCTGTTCCCCGGGCCCCTGTTCCCCGGGCCCCTGTTCCCCGGGCCCCTGTTCCCCGGGCCCCTGTTCCCCGGGCCCCTGTTCCCCGGGGGCGGGGTGGCCGGCGTTGGCCTGATAGACGTAAGTGAGAATCTCGGCGACGGCGGCGAAAGCCTCGACGGGAATCTCCGAGTCGATGTCGATGGAGGTTAATAGCTGCGCCAAATCGGCGTCCTCGCGGACCTTGACGCCGTGGGCGAAGGCGATTTCCAGAATCTGCTCGGCGATTCGCCCGCGGCCGCCAGCCACCACTTTCGGTGGACGGTCGTCGACAAGATCATGACCCAGCGCAACGGCCACGGTTTCCTTGTTGTCTTCGCTTTCGCTATCTTTTTCGGAGTCCGACAAAATGCCTCTTTCAACCCTGTATCGCCCCTCCCCTGGGTCCCCCCCTGAGTTCCCCGGGGGGCCCCGGCAGGACCGGGCGTCTCACAACTATAAACGTGACTGATCGGACTTAATAAATGCTTAAACGAAGGCGCCCTGGAAATTTGTTTTAAATCAAATAGTTATAGGACTATTTTCGGCGCATTTTCGGTCCCTCCAAAGACCCCGGACAGGGGCCGTAGGGGCCGACTCGGGGGACGGCGTTTTTTACCGATTGTTAAGAAACCAGGCGGATAATGCGGCGTGGGTATTTAAAGGTCCTCGGCTTTTTTCAAGGTGCCATGGAAGCCGGCGCCGGACGGTTCGAAAGCCGGACCTGGAACGGGACAACGAAGACGTCAGGGTTATGGAACTCGACAAACCTTCCTTATTCAGCATCGTCAAAAAACAGTTGGCGTGGCTTGCCCGTCGCCAGGAGGTTCTGGCGCAGAACATCGCCAACTCGGACACGCCGGGATACAAGGCCCGTGACCTCAAGGCCTTGAAATTCAAGGATTTGGTCAGGAACCAAAGTTCAAGCCTGCGCATGGCGGCGACGGTGGACTCCCATCTGACCGGCGGTCTCAAGCGGGCGGTCGAATTCAAGGTCGAAACGAACCGCCTGCCCTATGAGACAAGTCCGGACGGGAATTCGGTCATTCTCGAAGAGCAGATGGCGAAAATCAGCGAAACCGGGATTTCCTACCGCCTGACCACCGAGCTTTATAAGAAGCACCTCAGTATGTTGCGTATGGCCATCGGCCGCCGTTAGGCGGCGGTTATTGGCGCCTTCGTTCCGGAGGCGCCATCAGGAAGGGACAAGGTTTGGATCCATGGACGACCTCATCAAGACAATGCGTATTTCCGGCGCCGGCATGCGGGCCCAGGGCCAGCGGCTTCGGGTGATTTCGCAAAACATCGCCAATGCCAATTCGTTGCCCCAGGATCCGGGCGACAATCCCTATCGGCGCAAGGTGATCACGTTCAGGAACGTACTGGACCGGTCCCTTGGCCTCGAATTGGTGCGCGCCGGCAAGGCCCGGCCCGACAAATCGGAATTCGGCAAGCGCTACGAGCCCAGCCACCCGGCCTCCGATGCCGACGGGTATGTCCTGACCCCGAACGTCAACCCGCTGATCGAAATGACCGACATGCGCGAGGCGCAGCGATCCTATGAGGCCAACCTCAGCGTCATCAAGGCCTCGAAGGCGATGCTGAACCAAACTATCGACCTGCTGCGCTGAACCGCCAGCCCGAACGGGAAACAACCGCGATAACAGGAGCCTTCAATGCCGATGACAGCCGCGCAAAACATCACCAAGGTCCTTAACGCCTATAACGAGGCGGCCAAGGGCCGTCCCCAGGGAATCGAGTCCGACAAATCCACGAAAGGGAATGAGTTCGCCGATCTGGTCAAAGGGGCGATTTCCGAAGCCAAGAAAATCGGCGAACATAGCGAACAACTCTCCATCGCCGGCATCGCCGGCCGCGCCGATATCGGCCAGGTGGTCGCCGCGGTTGCCGAAGCCGAGGTGGTGATACAGACTGTCGTGGCGATTCGCGATAAGGTCATCGACGCCTACAAGCAAATTATCCGGATGCCCATGTAGATGGGGCCGCCAACCGGCGGACCGGGTTTTGACCGGGCCGGGGTTTGACAGGGGAAAAGCGTGGACGAGGCCGCCGTACTGGAAATCGGACGAAACGGCATATGGGTCGTCTTAAAGCTGGCCGGCCCGATCATGCTGGCGGGGTTGCTGATCGGCCTCCTGATCGCGCTGTTCCAGGCCCTGACCACCATTCAGGAAATGACGTTGACGTTTGTTCCCAAGATCCTGGTGATCTTCACGTCCTTGATCCTGTTTTTGCCGTTCATGATGACGACGCTGAAGGAATTCACCCAGCAACTGTACAGCCTCATCGTCATTCTCGGCTGAACCTTCATGCTCGAGGAAATCCTTTCCTTAAACCTGTTCGGTTTTTTCCTGATTTTCGCTCGCCTCGGAACGGCCATGGCCTTGATGCCGGGGTTCAGCTCCGGTTTCGTTCCCAACCGCATGCGGCTTTCGATCGCGCTGGCCCTCAGCTTCGTCCTGGCGCCGGTGCTGATCCCCACCTTGCCGGTCCGCCCGCCCACGATCGCCGGCATGGGCATCCTGATCACCGGCGAGGTCCTGATCGGCGCCTTTTTCGGCACTTTCGCCCGCATTTTGGTGAGCGCCCTGCAAACCGCCGGCACGATCATTTCCTACGTTTCCTCCATGGCCAACGCCCTGATCCAGGATCCGATCGCCGAACAGCAAAGTTCGACCATCGCCGGGTTCCTGTTGACCACGGGCGTCGTGCTCGTTTTCGTCGTCGACCTGCATCACGTGATGATCATGGCCATCGCCGACAGCTACACCATGTTCGTGCCGGGCCGGGCACTGCCGATGGAGGACATCAGCTACATGATGGCGCGAACGGTCGCCGACAGCTTCGCCCTCGGGCTCAAGCTGGCGGCGCCGTTCGTCATCGTCGGCCTGACCTATTACATCGGCCTCGGCCTGCTGGGCCGGCTGATGCCCCAGTTGCAGGTCTTTTTCTTCGGCCTGCCGTTCCAGATCGGGCTCCAGATATGGGTCCTGGCGATCGCCATAACCGGCCTCATGATGGCGTTCCTGCAGAACTTCGCGGAAGCCTACCGGAGCTTCATCTTGCTTTCATGGGTTG
>JADFMB010000055.1 GCA_022564115.1 Pseudomonadota bacterium | reverse complement strand
AAAGGCATGATCGACGACGGGCAAAAGGTCACCGCCGTCGATTACAACAAAGCCGTGGATGGGCGCGATTTCCTGAATGACGGGCTCGACGGGGTGTTCGACCGCTATGACGCGATCATCACCCCGGCGACGGTCGGCGAGGCCCCGGCCGGGCTGGACTCCACCGGTAGCCCGATCTTCAATTCCCTTTGGACCTACTGCGGCACCCCGGCGATAACCCTGCCGCTGATGGAAGGCCCAAACGGCCTGCCGCTGGGCGTGCAGATGGTCGGACGCCGCGGCGACGACGCCCGGCTGCTCCGCACCGCGTGCTGGCTGACGAACGAAGTCGCCGACGCCGCCTGATCCCCCTATTCCATCTATCCCGGCATTCGCACCGTTCATTCTTCAGCGCCGATGGGCCCTTCGTTATCTCTTGGCCGGGATGTCGGCCAACGGATGGGCGTCCCGCACCAGCGCCTTTAGGCGGTCATCCAGGACATGGGTATAGATTTGCGTCGTCGCGATGTCGGCGTGGCCGAGCATCTGCTGCAAGGATCTGAGGTCGGCGCCGTGGGCCAGAAGGTGGCTGGCGAAGGAGTGACGAAGCACGTGCGGCGACACCCGGTTGGGCGGAACGCCGGCCTTGCGGGCGACGTCCTTCAACAATTGCGCCAGACGCGCCCGGGTCAAATGGCCGTCCGAGGACCGGGACGGAAACAGCAAGTTCCGGGCCGATGTCGCGGCGCGTTTCTTGGGGATGAATTTCTCGCGCACTCCTAAGTATTCCTCGATGGCGTCCTTGGCCGGTTCGCTCAACGGCACCATGCGTTCCTTGTCGCCCTTGCCGCGGACAATCAGCACCTGCCCGTCGCGGCTGAGCGCCGACAGCGGCAAACCGACCAGCTCCGAAACCCGAAGCCCGGTGGCGTAAAGGGTTTCCAGCAACGCCACCAGCCTCTTTCCTTCGGGGCCGGTCCACTCCTGGGCCGCCGACAACAGGCCGTCGACTTCCGCCTCGCTCAGGTATTTCGGGATACGCTTGCCTTGACGGGGGCTGTCGAGGGCCGCCGTTGGATCGTCGTCACGAACCCTTTCGCCATAAAGAAAGCGGAAAAACTGCCGCAGCACCGACAGCCGCCGGGCGCTGGTGCCCGGCGCCATGCCGGCTTCGGACAGGGATTTCAGGTACTGGCGGATCATCGCCTGGGTGGCGTTTTCCGGGGCCCGGCGGCGGGCTTCAGTAAAGGCGGAAAAATGCCGCAGGTCGTGGCGGTAGGAATCAATGGTGTTTCGGGCCGCGCCTTCGGCCGCCAGCTTGTCCAGATAGGTTTCGACAGGAACCGACAACGCCGAGTGGGAAGCCGGGCGGGAACTTGATTGCCGGGGACGGCTCGAGGCCCCGGCGCTCATAAACCGGCCGCCAGGGCCGCTTCAACCGCCATCGCCCGGGCCTCCTTTTCGAAACCGGTGTGGCGAAGGCTGATCAACACCTGGCGAAGAAGCAGCGGATCGGCCCCGGCGGGACCGGCCTCGCCGAGCGCCAAAAGCGACAACAGCACCGTTTCGGCGACCCGGCGGCGGATCCGGGGCATGGCGGAACCGGAATCTCCCGTTCCCTGGTCCCGGACCTCAAAGGCGGCGGCGGCATCGGAGGCGGTTTCATCGGATTTCGCTGTTTTCTTTTCCGGTTCGGGCCGCCTGGCGGCTTCCGTCGCCTCCAGAAGCCGGAACCAAAGGGCCGGATTGGGCATGGTGACCGTCCGGCGGTTGGCGCCGGTGACGAGTTTCTTCCACGAGTCCGCCGGCACCGGTTCGCCCAAGGCGTCGAATATGGAATACAACATCGCCGCGTCGTCGTCGGGATTCGGCCGCTCCTTGACGGTTTCCCACCAGGCCGACAACTTGGTCGTGTTCCATTCGGCGGCCTCGGACGAGCCCATCAGGCGGACGATCGGCATCAACTGATCGATCGCCTTGGCCGTATCCTTGTTGAACAGTCCGCTGGCCCGCATCAGGGCGAACCACGCCTCGGCGCCGAGGGTATCGCCGCGCAGCAACAACGCCCGAACGGCCACGGGCGCGAACCACACCAATTCGGCCGACGGCGGGATGCGCTTCAACACCGGCATGAACACCCGGACCACCGATTCGTAACGCCCTTCTTCGCGGCCCAGGGCCAGGGCCCGGGCCACCACCTCGGCCTGGGCCGTGGGCACCGTTTGGACAAGGGACGTGTGGTAAAGAAGGGCGCGGGTCATGGGGCCGCCTTCGATTTCGGCGCGCGATAGCGGGTTGGCGAGGTCCTGTTCGGAAAACGATATGCTGGAATAGATCTGGCGCAAGGAATCGACCGGCAGGGCGCCCGCCGATTCGGCCCTCTCGGCGGCTTCGAGCCGAAGCCCGACGGGGGCGTTGGGGCTGATGGCAATGGTCCTGAGGACGCCGGGGCGGTTGGACGAAATAACGTCATCCGGCAATTTCGCCTTGGCCACCCGGGCCATGGCCAGATGCAGCGGCGTCGGATCGGCAAGGCTTTCGAGGATCGCCGGCGTGCCGGTGGCAAGAGATTCGATCAAGGCAAAGAACACCTCGTCCTTCTCGCCGGCCTCGCGCATCACCGAAACCCCCAGCGACGCCTTGCCGTGCTCCCCCGCCAGGGCCTGGCAGAACAGGAAAGCCTTTTGCCAATAGGGAACCTTGTGGTCGCGTATTTGCCCGCCGGCGAGCGCGCAGGCCCGGGCGTTGTCGTTGGAAAGGAAGCGGGCTTCGGTTTCGACGCGCACCAATTCCTGGTCCCTGGACCGGCCCGGCGTCGCATTGAGAAGGGTGTTGAGAGACACCAGGTCCCCCATGGCGGCCAAAAGCTTGGCCCGGATGGCCAACAGGCTGACGCCCTGGGATTTGCCCTCCGGCACCCGGGCGGCGCTCAACAGCAGCCGGCGCATGAGGTCCCGCATGGCCGCCGAGGACGCGCTCACCGGCAGTTGCGGCAGCAGCTTTTCGACGATGTCCCGTTCCGTCCCCAGCCACATGTCGGCCCCGAAACCGCCTTGCGACGCGGTCAAGGTACCCGTGGCATCGGGATCGATGGATTGCAGGCTGTCGATTTTCACCCCCGAGGACCGTTGCGTGGCCGCCACCGGCAGCACCGAGCTGGCCGCCGCCGGTTCGCCCGGCGGTATCGCCGGCCGGGTTGGGGCCCGGGTGGGCGGCAGGTACGGGACGGACGCGGGAGCGGCTGGCGAAGACGCCCCGGACGGCGGCGCCAGCTTTTGCGGCGGCGTCAGAAGAATAGGCTGATCCTGCTGGGCCCGGACCTCGGGCCCGAGGGTCCATGCCGGCAATCCCGCCAACGCCGCAATGGCCAGAATCCTCAAGGGGGAAATGGCCGTTGTTAAACCTCTTAAGGAAAATCGTTTAGCGGGGGAAGCGGTCATCCGGAAGGATTCTTTCGACTTTTTTAACCGGGGGCGGAATGTCCCAGGTGGCAAGGAACGTGGCGCTGCCGGCAAGGGTCAGGATGACCAGAACAAAAACCGCCCTGGAAACCCTTCTCATTCTCCTCGCTCCGGCTTTACCCATCAAAAACGGCTCCAAAGGTGATCTAACGACAGCCGATTTTGTTTATGCTAAGTTCCGACTATGGCAATTTTTCGGCAACTCATGGGCCCGCAGTCTATCGGCTCGGGCAAGCGCTTTCAACGACCCTGCGTCAGGCGCCGGGGGGGGGCGGCGGCCGTTGGCGGCCTCAAACCCGGCCTTGGGGCCGGTCATTCCCCTTTTCTCGCATGACGGCTGAACCATCACCACCCTCCGGCAAATCCATCGTTCTGGTCGGTCTCATGGGGGCCGGGAAAACCAGCGTCGGGCGGAAACTGGCGGAAAAACTGGACATGGCCTTCGTCGATGCCGACGAAGAAATCGTCAAGGCCGCCGGCTGTTCCATCGATGACATCTTCGAGCTTTACGGCGAAAAGGCTTTTCGCGACGTCGAGGAAAAGGTGATTTCCAGGCTGTTGGAGGAAGGGCCGAAAGTCATGGCCACCGGCGGCGGCGCCTTCATGAACCCGAAGACCCGGGCCCTGATCGCGGCGGGTAGCGTGTCCGTTTGGCTGCGCGCCGAGCTCGACGTCCTGGTGCGCAGAACCCGCCGCCGCGGCGGCCGGCCGCTGTTGAAGAGCGAAGACCCCAGGGCGACCCTGAAAAAGCTGATCGACGAACGCTATCCGGTCTATGCGGAAGCCGACATTATCGTCGATTCCAAGGATGAGGGCCCCGACGGCACGGTACGGTTTATCGCCGACGCCCTCGACGGGCGGGGCGAAGGGGTCGCCAAGGAAGCCCGCCGATGAGCGACGGACCGGCAACCCTGACCGTGGACCTGGGCGAACGCAGCTACGACATCCTCGTCGGCGACGGCCTGCTGGCCAGCGCCGGAAAGCTGATCGCCCCGGTCCTGGCCGAGCCCCGGACCGTCGTCATCACCGATGAAAACGTCGAAAAGCACTGCCTGGGAACCCTGGAGAAGTCTCTCGATGAGGCCGGGATCGACCACCAAAAAATCGTTCTCGAAGCCGGGGAACAGACCAAGGATTACGCCCACGTCGAGGCGTTGTGGGGGCAGTTGCTGGACCACCGGGTCGAGCGCACGACGACGCTGATCGCCCTTGGCGGCGGGGTCGTCGGCGACATTGCCGGCTTCGCCGCCGCGGTGACGCTGCGCGGCATGGATTTCATCCAGATTCCGACAACCCTTTTGGCCCAGGTCGACAGCTCCGTCGGCGGCAAGACCGGGATCAACACCCCACAGGGCAAGAACCTGATCGGCGCCTTCCACCAGCCGCGCCTGGTTCTGGCCGACATCGGCGCCTTGGCGAGCCTGGCGCCGCGCCAAATGCGGGCCGGATACGCCGAGGTGGTCAAATACGGACTCATCGGCGACGCCGACTTTTTCGCCTGGCTGGAAGCCAACGGCCAGGCCGTCATCGACGGTGATCCGGAAGCCTGCCTTCATGCCGTGTTGACCAGTTGCCGGGCCAAGGCGTCGATCGTCAAGGCCGACGAAACGGAGAAAGGCTCCCGGGCGCTCCTTAACCTGGGCCATACTTTCGGCCATGCGCTCGAGGCCCAGACCGGATATTCGGACGCCCTTCATCACGGCGAGGCGGTCGCCATCGGCCTCGGCCTCGCCTTCGATCTGTCGGTACGGATGGGACTTTGCCCCGGCCAGGACCGGGACCGGCTCAAAAGCCATCTCGCCGCCGTCGGCCTTCCGGTCGGGCTCGGTGGCCTGGCCGACGGCGGCTGGTCGGCGGCGGGATTGATCGACCTGATGGGCCGGGACAAGAAGGTCCGCTCCGGCGCCATGACGTTCGTGCTGTTGCGCGGCATCGGCCAGGCCTTCATCACCCAGGACGTCGATCTCGGGTTGTTGGCGGAAGTCCTGAAAGAAGCCCTGGATATCCAAGGCGCGTGAGTTTCCATAGCCCCCAAGCCTCGGGGGCATGGCGCCGGAAACCCGGCGACGCCCAGCGACGCTAAAACAAGGATTTATTTTTCACCCTCTGGAAACCGTTCGAGAAAACCATGTTAACCACCGTTATCACCATCGCCATCCTGCTAATCCTGTCGGCCTTCTTTTCCGGCTCGGAAACCGCGCTGACAGCCGCCTCCAGGCCGTTGATGCATCAACTGGAGCAAAACGGCGACAGCCGCGCCAAAATCGTCAACCGTCTTTACGAACACAAGGAAAGGCTGATCGGCGCCATTCTGCTCGGCAACAACCTGGTCAACATCATGGCCTCGGCCCTGGCGACGAGCATGCTGATCGCCCTGTTCGGCGATGCCGGGGTCGCCTATGCGACCATCGCCATGACCCTGCTGATTCTGATCTTCGCCGAAATCCTGCCCAAGACCTACGCCTTCAGGAACGCCAACCAGGCCGCCCGGGACGTCGCCCCGGCGGTCAACATCCTGGTCACCGTGCTGACGCCGGTCACGGTGGTCATCAATTTCGTCGTCGGCGCCATCTTCAAGGTGTTCGGGGTCGAATATCACGCCGAGGAAGTTTTCGGTTCCACCGCCGAGGAGCTTCGCGGGGCCATCGAGCTTCACGCCGGCGAGGACGAGGAAGATAAAGAAGAAGTTAAGCAGGAACGCGCCATGCTCCGCAGCGTCCTCGACCTGGGCGAGGTGCAGGTCAGGGAAATCATGGTCCACCGCAAGAACGTCACCGCCATCAACGCCGATCTGCCGCCGGAGAAGGTGGTCAACGAGGTCCTGGAAAGCCCCTACACCCGGTTTCCGTTGTGGCGCGACGACCCGGACAACATCGTCGGCGTGCTTCACGCCAAGGCGCTGCTGCGCGAGTTGCGGACCCTGGGCAGGGATTTGAGCGGCCTCGACGTGATGGCGTTGGCGGCCGATCCGTGGTTCATCCCCGAACAGACCCTGCTCGACGATCAGCTGAACGCTTTTCGCCAGCGCCGCGAGCACTTCTCGCTGGTGGTCGATGAATACGGCAGCCTGATGGGGGTGGTGACGCTGGAGGATATCATCGAGGAAATCGTCGGCGAAATCGATGACGAGCACGACGTTTCCGTACCAGGGGTCGTCCCCTGTGCGGATGGCAGCTATCTGATCGACGGCGGCGTCACCATTCGCGACCTCAACCGCGAATTCGAATGGAAGCTGCCCGACGAAGAGGCGGCGACGGTGGCCGGATTGGTGCTCCATGAATCGCGCCGCATCCCCGAGGTCGGCCAACGGTTCATTTTTTACGGGTTCCGGTTCGAAATCGTCCGCCGGCACCGCCATCAGATCACCAGCATCCGGGTCACGCCGCCCCGCGAAAGGGGCTGATTCGGAATAACCCGCCGTTAACAACGGAACAGCTTAGCCTTTGGAATCCCACCGGTTTATTGAACCCCTTGCGCGGCCCCCCCCCGCATGCCCTAAAATCAAGGGCAAAGTCTCTTAGGGTAGGAAATGTCAAAAGGAGTTGGGCAATGCAATGGAAAATAATGCCCGACATTGTCAAAAAACAAACTATTAGCGCGCTGAAGGCGGATAACACCGTTCACGAAGCCGCCACCATGATGGCCAAGGTCAATGTCGCCGCCATCGTCATCGAGGACGCCAAGGGCCTTTTGACCGGCATCGTCACCGAACGCGATCTGACCCGGCGGGTCGTCGCCAAGGGCCTGGATCCGAAAAAAACGCCGATCGCCGATATCATGTCCACCAATCCCGATACCCTGGCGCCCGACGATTCCGCCAGCGATGCCCTGGAATTGATGCAGTCCCGTCATTTCCGCCATCTGCCGGTGGTCGAGGACGGCAAATGCGTCGGCATGGTATCGATCCGCGACCTGTATATGGCGGTGAAATCATCGCTTGAGGAAAACATCCGGGAAACCGAGGCTTTCGTTTTCGGCGACCGCTACGACGCCTGAAAAATACCGCCACCACCCGCCGGTTCCCCGAATTCCGCCAATGGCCGGGGATTCGCCGTTTAAGTTCGCCAATAAGGAAACAACCGCCATGCCGCTCTCCAAACCGCAACCCCGCAAGCATCTTCATACCCGCCAAATCCAATGCCGCGGATATGAAAGGGAAGACGGCCTTTGGGACATCGAAGGGGAGATCGTCGACACCAAGACTTATTCCTTCGACAACGTCGACCGCGGCGGGGTCGCCGCCGGCGAGGCCGTCCATCATATGGTGGTCCGGCTTTCCCTCGACGACGACTTGGTGGTCCGCAAGGCCGAAGGCGTGACCAAGGCGGCGCCCTACGCGATCTGCGGCGACATAACGGGGGACCTGAAAACCCTTGAAGGGGCGTCCATTACCCCCGGATGGCGCAAGGAGGTGATCAAGCGCCTGGGCGGAGTCAAGGGATGCACGCACATCACCGACCTGCTGGTCGGGCCGATGGCGGTTACCGCGCACCAGACCATGGCCACGGCCCGGCAAAAGCGCCAGGCGCTGGGTGCCGACGGCGGCCCGCCGCGGCAACTGAATTCGTGCCACGCCTATGCCCAGGGCAGCGCCGTGGTCAAGCGGCTGTGGCCTGATTTTTACCAGGAAACCTGAACCCTACCGCTTAGCGGCAAGCTCGGGCAGGATCATCGACGCCGTGCCCCTTTGCAGGGCCCCGTATTCCGCGGCAACGGTCCGGAAATAGGTAACGATAAAGGCGCGCACCGCCGAGGTCCGGCTGGCGCCCTGGCGGCGGCCTTCGATCAACGAACAAAGCTCATGCAGGGTCAGCCCTTCGCATTGGCAAATGTCGGTCAGGCCCTCCCAACTGGTCTGTTCAAGGCGAAGACTCGTTCTACGGCCGTTGATGGTGACGTTTTTGCTTATCAATTTCGTTCTCATGCCTATTTGATTGACTTGTCTTGAAGAGGCCCTTTTCGAACATTCCCGTATCGATTCAGAACTACCTTCTTGGCAACGACAGTGGTCAACCTCCCGTCAGCGGGCGAAACCCTGCGCCCGAGGTATTGTTAAAAAATACTTCAGATTACCGCGAAAACTCCCAACGCCTCATGATTGGGTTGTCCGGTTCGATGCCGCTTTCAAGCTATCGACAACCCTGTTAACAGGTAACTTTCGACCATAATACAACATAATATCAAGTATGCGGAAGGGCATAACCCACTATTCATAATTCTTCACCAACGAAAACCCGCGCCTACGTTCTTTTGGCCTTCGTCATCCTTTTTTGGGGCGTCAACTGGCCAATCATGAAAATGGGGCTGCAGTTCGTCACCCCGTTGTGGTTCGCGGCCACGAGGATGTTCCTGGGCACGCTGTGCCTGTTCGCTTTCCTGGCCCTGAAGGATCGCGTCCGCCTTCCCGGCCGGGGCGAAATCCCGATCCTGGTTTCCGTCGCCGTGTTCCAGATCGGCCTGCCGGCGGGTCTGATCCATACCGGCCTGTCTTTCATGGATGCGGGACGCTCGGCGATCTTGGTTTTCACCATTCCGCTGTGGGTGGCGCCAATGGCCGTCTTTGCCCTGGGCGAACGGCTGACCCGGATGAATGGGGTCGGGCTGGCGATGGGTCTGGCGGGGGTCGCCGTTCTGTTCAATCCGCTGAGCTTCGATTTCTCCAACCTCTCGGCGCTTACCGGCAACGGGCTCATGATCCTGACGTCGATGAGTTTCGCCGTCGCCATCATCCTGATCCGCCGTCATTCCTGGACCGGGCCGATTATCCATATGTTGCCCTGGCAAATGCTTTTGGGAACGGCGATTCTGGTGATCGCCGCGGCCGCTATCGAAGGCGGCCCCAACTTCGAGTGGTCGGCCCCCCTGGTCGCCATCTTGGCCTACAACGGGCCCATCGCGTCGGGGTTCTGTTTTTGGGCCTATATCACGGTTTCCCGGAACCTGCCGGCGATGAGCACGGCCCTCGGGTCGCTGGGGGTGCCGGTATTGGGTGTCTTGTCTTCGGCCATGATTCTGGGCGAGGGAATTTCGCCGATCATCGTTTCCGGCCTGATCTTGATTTCCATGGGCGTGCTGGCCGTCACCGTGGGTAGCCTGAAGCAACTGAGATTCTGGTAAGGCATTGAAATCAAACGGGTCAAGGCCAATATTTTCCGCCCCCCGCTTGTCACCGCATGACCGATCGCCCATAGTTGACGGGTAATACCAAGGAACGGTGATAATGACTCATAGGGACGGCTTGCCAAGGTTTTCGGCTAGGAGCGCGCGGCGTGGCGATGCGGCACATCGCGAGGCGTGCGCGACGCTGTCCGAAAGCCTTGACAAGCCGCCGTTCCGGTCGTCCATGCGGCCCGCCCGGGGCCACGGGGTGTCCCCGTTTTTTTATAGCGGGGGGCGCCCCCGCGACCCCCGGGGGCGTCGGAAAGCCTTGACGATGCCCCGCATCGCCGGCGGCTTCCCTCCTACCCGACGGGCCGCATGGACGATCCCTAGGGGTCATTATCATCGTTCCTTGGTATCATGACGAACACGTTGAATCCCATGGAGCTTGAGCGTTTCGGAGCCGAAGAACCGGAAATCCGCTGCTGTGACTGGCCCGGCTGCGACGGCGACGGCGAACACCGGGCGCCGAAATCCAGGAACGATCTCAAAAGTTATCACTGGTTCTGCCTCGACCACGTGCGCCGGTACAACGCCGGCTGGAATTATTACGACGGCATGACCGACGCCGAGGTGGAAGCCGACGTCCGCCGCGATACGGTGTGGCACCGTCCGAGCTGGCCCCTCGGAGGAAACCCTGGCTATGGGGGTAAAAACGGCGATTTCCGGTTCACCGCCGACGACCTGATGGACCAATTGGGCGGATTCGGCCCCGAATGGGACCCGGACGGCGGCTTCGGACAACGCCCCGGCCACAACGCCCAGCCGGGCACCCGTCAGGCCTGGGCGGTGGCCGTATTCGGGCTTTCAGGCCCGGTGGCCGCCGAGGCGGTAAAGGCGCGCTACAAGGAACTGGTCAAGCAGCACCACCCCGACACCAACGGCGGCGACCAGGGGGGGGAGGAAAAAATCAAGGAAATCAACGAGTCCTACCAGATCATCATGGACATGCTGGCGGCCTGACGAACCGGGGGTACCAAGACATTAGCCTTGTTTTTTCGGGGTGCCGGGACCACATTACGCCCCCCACGCCTGACATCTGGAACATCTGCTTATGACGACCTTGGAAACCATCGACACGGCCACCCAGCCGCTGTCCCAGCAAATGCCGGACCTGACGATTTCGGTGCGCCAGTTATTCGGCATCGACAGCGACATGGAGGTCCCGGCCTTCAGCGAGCCCGAGGAACACGTGCCGGACGTCGACGACGCCTACCGCTTCGACCACGACACGACGCTGGCCATCCTGGCCGGTTTCGCCCACAACCGCCGGGTCATGATCCAGGGCTACCACGGGACGGGAAAATCCACCCATATCGAGCAAGTGGCGGCGCGGCTCAACTGGCCCTGCATCCGCATCAACCTGGACAGCCACATCAGCCGCATCGACCTTATCGGCAAGGACGCCATCGTCTTGCGCGACGGCCAGCAGGTGACGGAATTCCGCGAAGGCATGCTGCCCTGGGCGGTGCAGAATCCGACGGCACTGGTGTTCGACGAATACGACGCCGGGCGGCCCGACGTGATGTTCGTGATCCAGCGGGTGCTGGAGGTCGAGGGCAAGCTGACGTTGCTGGACCAGAACCGGGTGATTCGCCCGCACCCCTATTTCAGGCTGTTTTCGACCACCAACACGATCGGCCTGGGCGACACCACAGGGCTTTACCACGGCACCCAACAGATCAACCAGGGGCAGATGGACCGCTGGAACATCGTCGCCACCCTGAACTACCTGTCGCACGAGGAAGAGATGGAAATCGTCCTCGCCAAGGTGCCGTCCTACAACACCAAGGAAGGGCGCCAACAGGCAAGCGCCATGGTCGAGGTCGCGGACCTGACCCGCGCCGGATTCATGAACGGCGACATTTCGACGGTGATGTCGCCGAGGACGGTCATCACCTGGGCCGAGAACGTCGAAATCTTCAACGATCTGGCCTTCGCCTTCCGGCTGACGTTCCTCAACAAGTGCGACGAGGTCGAACGCCCCGTGGTCGCCGAATACTATCAGCGCTGCATGGGCGAGGAATTGCCGGAATCGGCGGCGCAAGAGGTAACCTAAGTCTGGTGGATTTTATCCACGAGGTATTCCCTTGGCCCCTACTGAAAACACCCCTGATCTCGTTAAACGGGTCACCGCCGCGGCCTTGAAGGCGCTTTCCGGCCGCCAGGAGTTGAGCGTCCAATTCGGCCACGGCGGGGCGTCGGTAAGCGAGGAAACGGTTCTTCTTCCGGCGCCGGCACCGCAGGTAAACATGGCGGCGATGACCAAGCTGCGCGGCGTTTCAGACGCCCTGGCGCTGCGGCTTCGCTACCACGACGAGGCCATCCACCGCAAAAATCTCCCTTCCGGGGCCGAGGCCCGCGCCGTGTTCGAGGCCGTCGAGCAGGTGCGCTGCGAAAGCCTGGGCGCCCGGCGCCTGACCGGAGTCGCCGACAACCTGGGCGCGCTCTTGGAGGAACGCTGCCGGGCCAAGGGGTTCGCCGGCGTCACCGAGCGCAAGGACGCCAACCTGGCCGACGTCCTGGGCCTTTTGGCGCGCCAGCGGATGACCGGCGAGGCGCCTCCCGAATCGGCCAAACGGATGGTCGAAATCTGGCGTGGCTGGCTCGAAAAACGTCTCGGCCAAAGGATGCGAAAGCTGGCGGAATCGGCCGACGACCAGGAAGCCTTCGCGGCCCGGATGATGGACGTGATCCAGGCCCTCAACCTGATCGACGATCGGGCCGACCCCCTGAATCCGGACGACCAGGACGGCGACGACGACGGCGACGACGACGGCGATGACGATCCCGACGGCGGCGACCGGGAGATGGAAGCCGACGGGGCGATGGCCGGACAGCGGGGCGAGGGCGAGTTGGTCGACGACGGCGACACTTCCGACAGCGACGGCGACGAGTTCATGGCCGGCGACGGCGACGAGGAACCGGCCGGGCCGTCGCCATGGGACCAGCATTGGATGAAGAACGACCGGCCCGGCGAATCCGTCTACCGGGCCTTTACCACGGCCTATGATGAAATCGTCGACGCCGAGACCCTGTGCGAGGCGGACGAGCTGGCCCGGCTCCGCCATCAGCTCGACCAGCAGCTTTCGCACCTTCAGGGCGTGGTCTCGCGCCTCGCCAACCGCCTGCAGCGCCGGCTCATGGCCAAGCAGACCCGGTCCTGGGAATTCGACCTGGAGGAAGGGTTGCTGGACGCCGGCCGGCTGGCCCGCGTCGTCGCCAATCCCCTGCAACCGTTGAGCTTTAAACAAGAGCGCGATACCGATTTCCGCGACACCGTGGTGACCCTGCTGATCGACAATTCCGGCTCCATGCGCGGGCGGCCGATCACGGTGGCGGCGATGAGCGCCGACCTCCTCGCCCGGACGCTGGAGCGGTGCGGCGTCAAGGTCGAGATCCTGGGTTTCACCACGCGCTCGTGGAAGGGCGGCACGGCGCGGGAAAAATGGGTCAACGAGGCCAAGCCCAAGAACCCGGGAAGGCTCAACGACCTTCGCCACATCATCTATAAGAGCGCCGACACGCCTTGGCGGCGGGCGCGCAAGAATTTGGGCCTGATGCTGCGCGAGGGGCTGTTGAAGGAGAACATCGACGGCGAGGCCCTGTTGTGGGCCCATCAACGCCTGCTGGGCCGGATCGAGCAGCGCCGCATCCTGATGGTGATTTCCGACGGCGCGCCGGTCGATGACGCGACGCTCAGCGCCAACCCCGGCAATTACCTGGAAAGACACCTGCGCGAAGTCATTCACTGGATCGAGAACCGCTCGGACGTCGAACTGACGGCCATCGGCATCGGCCATGACGTGACCCGGTATTACCGCCGGGCGGTGACCCTGATCGACGCCGAGGAACTGGGCGGCGCGATGATGAAAAACCTGACCGACCTGTTCGACGAGGACGGAACGCCGCCCCTCAGGCGAAGGGCCTGAGCCCGCCGGAAAAGAAGCTCGACCAAGTTAACTCAAAAAGACACATTCCAGATTTAGCTGTATATACGCTAAATAATTTGGTTTTTTGTCCGAAACTCGGCGCCTCCGGCGGTCCTCCCCCGGGTCGGGCAACTCATGTTATACTGACCGTTCCGGACCCGGTTGAAGGCCCGGTTGAAGGCCCGGTTGAAGGAAAGCGCCGATGACCATCACCGTCGAGCCGTTGGATGCCCCCCTGGGCGCCGAGGTCAAGGGCATCGATCTTTCGGCGCCGATGGACGATTCCGCGTTCGCCGCCGTCCGCCGGGCGCTGGTCGATCATCTGGTGCTGGTGATTTCCGGCCTGCCCGGGGATTTCCAGCCGCTGCTCGATTTCGGGCGCCGTTTCGGAACCTTGGTGCCCCATGTTTTGGAACAATACCACCACCCCGAAACGTCGGAGGTCTCGATCATCTCCAACGACCCCTCGACCGGCGCCGGGCGCACCACCGACATGCCCGCCGGCGCCTTCTGGCATTCCGATCTGTCCTATGACGCCAACCCGTCGGATGCGTCCATGCTTTATTCCGTCGACGTGCCCGACGTTGGCGGTGATACGCTGTTCGCCAACATGGTCCTCGCCTACGACACCCTGCCCGAGGCCACCAAACAAAGGATCGAGGGCCTGCGGGCCGTTCACCGCTACGGCTACCGGGGCGGAGCCGCCGTCGTCGGCCTCAACCAGGAACAGGAGTCCGGCCATCCGGACGTCCGGCACCCGGTGGTCCGCACCCACCCGGAAAGCGGCCACAAGGCGTTGTTCGTCAATCCCGGGTTCACCGTCCGCATCGAGGGCATGGACGAGGACGAAAGCCGCGAGTTGCTTGACGAGTTGTTCGACAACGCCACCCGGCCGGAATTCATCTACCGCCACCAATGGCAACCCGGCCAGTTGGTCGCCTGCGACAACCGGGCGACCATGCATTCGGCCACCGGCGGTTACCAGGGCCGGCCCCGGACCCTGTGGCGGATGATCGTCGGCGGCACCGGTTTGGGGAAACGGCCCGGGGTCGCGGATCGCCGGCCGGGCGCTGGAAAGGACGGATGATGGGTGGGCGCTTTGATTTCGGTTTTTTTCCGCGATTTGGGCTCGGGCTGGCGGTCCTGGTTGTTGCCGCGGTTCCGGCCATTGCCTTCGCCGAACCGATCGCCGTCCGGACCGCCCCGGTGCCTCTCAGCGCCGATGACCCGGACCTGAAAACCACAGGCCAACTCAAATATCGCGGCGGCATCCACCTGGTTGCCGAAGACCCCGGTTTCGGCGGTCTTTCGGCCCTCGGCGTCAGCGACGACGGCAAGCGGATGGTGGCCCTGTCGGACCGCGGCCGGAGGTTCTCGGCCCGTCTCGTCTACGATCAAATGGGGAACCTTACCGGCCTTCGGGACACCGATCTTGCCACCATGGCCGGCCTCGACGGCGCGCCTTTGTCATCGAGGGCCGATGGCGACGCCGAATCCATGAGTCCCGGCGTCGAAGGCGAGATTATCGTCGCCTTCGAACGG
>JADFMB010000054.1 GCA_022564115.1 Pseudomonadota bacterium | reverse complement strand
GCCTCGTACAGGTTCTCTATCACTCTCGGCATCCTCGGAGCGTGCGTAGGGCTCATCGCAGCTCTTGTTCGGGCAGGACCAGTACTCGTGGTTTTTCACGATCGTGAAGGTCGCTCCCACACCCGTCATTCAGGACTTCACCGGATTGGCGTTGACACGTCTTCCGTCGTGGCCGGGCGTGGCGAACCCTTTGGCGAGCAGCCAGATCGGGAGGATCAGCTCGAAAAGGCCGCCCGGTACAACCGCGACTAGGCCGGCGCCTTGGGTCACATCGATCACATTGAACATGTCAAGAACGGTTCCCACCAACAACACCGGATAACCGACGACGCCAAGAACGGCGATCCAGCGTGGTATCAGCCTTGTTCGATACAGAATTAGGGCAAGGATGCCTCCGGCCACGGCGCCGACGACGATGGTCAGCGTGCTGTTCATCGGCAGGTAGATGCCCAGGCCCACGGCCAGCGGCGCGAGGTGGGCCTTGCCGCCGGTCGAGCGCTTGAGCACCTCGTCCACGACGATGCAGGCCACGCCGATCAGCGCGCCGATGCCGATGAGGTGCCAGGCCAGGTCGCCCTGGATGACGCCCTTGGCCAGCGCAGAGATCAACGCCGCCTGCGGTGCGGCGAGGGCGGTCTTGGGATCGGCGCCGGGCGCGCCGGCGAACCCGTAGGCCTTGTTCAGCAGGTCCAGCACCGGCGGGATGACAAGCGCACCGGCTACCACGCCGATGATGAGGGCGACCTGCTGGCGCCAGGGCGTGGCATCCACCAGCTGGCCGGTCTTCAGGTCCTGCAGGTTGTCGTTGGAAATGGTGGCCACGGCGAACACGACCGCCGTCACGAACAGCGCGAAGGCCACCAGCGCCTGCCCGGTGCTCGGCGGCAACAGCGGCTTCACGAGCAGCGCCAGCAGCAGCGACACCCCGATCACGACCAGGATGCCCACCCCCGACAGCGGGCTGTTCGACGAACCGATCAGGCCGGCCATGTAGCCGCACACCGCCGCCACGAAGAAGCTCATCAGCACCACGTAGACCACGCCGCCCACCACCAGCAGGCCCAATTGGTCGCCCAGGCCGGCGGAGGTCGCGAACTGCGACAGCATGACGCCGATCGGCAGCATGCAGGCCAGCGTGATGAGGCCGACCGTGCCGATCGGGATGTCCTGCTCGGTGCGGGGCAGCGTGTCGGCCTTGCCGGCCTTGCGCACACGGGCCGACATGGCGGCACCGTGCAGGCCGGCGACCACGGGCTTGGCGAGCTTGACCAGCGTCCAGATGGCCGCCACCGCGATGCAGCCGGCGCCGATGAAGCGCACCTTCTTGCTCCAGGCGAACAGCGCCACGGCCTCGGCCGCGCCGTCCACGCCGCTGGTCAGCATCGGCACGCCGCCCAGCCAGGCGATGGCCGCCCCCACCAGGATGGCGATGCCCACCCACAGCCCGACGAGGTGGCCCACGGCCAGCAGCGCGAAGCTGAAGTTGAGGTCGTAGCCTGTTGTGGGTCCATTGCCGCTCTTCTCGCCGCCGGGCAGCCGGAAGTACTGCGCCAGGTTGGCCGCGAACAGCTGGGTGGCCACGACGACGCTGAAGCCGGCCGAGACGACGGCGCCCGCCACGATGGCCACCAGGCCCTGGCGGTTGCTGTCGCCGCTGTCGGCGGCATGGCCGACCTTCAGCACCTCGGCGCAGGCCACGCCCTCCGGGTAGGGCAGCGGCGAGTTGGTGACCAGCGCACGGCGCAGCGGGATGGAATACATGACGCCCAGCACCCCGCCCAGCGCGCACAGCGTGACCGACATCCAGTACGGGAAGCCCGTCCACCAGCCGATCATCACCAGGCCGGGCAGCACGAAGATGATGGACGACAGCGTGCCCGCCGACGAGGCGATGGTCTGCACGATATTGGTCTCGCCGATGGAGTTGCCGCTGAACTTGCGCAGCAGCGCCATCGCGATGACGGCCGCCGGGATCGAGGTCGCGAAGGTCAGACCGGCCTTGAGGCCGAAGTACACATTGGCGGCCGTGAAGACCAGGGTGATCAGGATGCCGAGGACGATGCCGCGCAGCGTCAGTTCGGTGCCCAGGTCGGGCGTGGTGGACGATGAGGTGCTCATGCAACGAAAGGGAAGTGACCGGGTCGGGCGAGGTGCGCATCATCGCGGCAGGCTGCGAGCGGTTGCGGCCCGGATAACCCTAGACCGGCTCGCAATTGACGTTTACGTCAACCAGCCGCCTAGAATCACTTCCAGCAAGGAGACAGCCATGACCGATCTCGCCGCCGACTACAAGGCGCTGGCCGAGTACCGCCCGACCCACAAGGTCCGTTTCGTCACCGCCGCCAGCCTGTTCGACGGGCATGACGCCGCCATCAACATCATGCGGCGCATCCTGCAGGGTGCCGGCGCCGAGGTCATCCACCTCGGCCACAACCACTCCGTCGACGAGGTGGTGACGGCGGCGGTTCAAGAAGACGTCCAGGGCATCGCCATCAGTTCCTACCAGGGCGGTCACGTCGAATACTTCAAGTACATGATCGACCTTCTGGCCGAGCGCGGGCGGGCGGACATTAAGGTTTTCGGCGGCGGCGGCGGGGTCATCGTCGCCACCGAGATCAAGGAACTCCAGGACTACGGCGTCGCCCGCATCTATTCCCCCGAAGACGGCCGGGAAATGGGCCTCGACGGGATGATCGCCGACATGGTGAAACGCGCCGCCGCGCCGGCCAAACCACCGCTGCCTAATGATCTGGAGGGGCTGCGGGCGGGGTCTTTTAAGGATCTGGCGCGGTTCATAACGGCGCTGGAACTGGGCCAGCTTTCGGAAAACCGTCTCAAAGCCCTCCGCGACTTGGCCCGGGAACGCGACCTAGCCCCGGTTTTGGGCGTCACCGGCACCGGCGGCGCCGGCAAATCGTCGCTGACCGACGAATTGATCCGCCGCTTCCGGCTTTATTCCGGCGAACCCCGGATCGCCGTCATCGCCATCGACCCGTCCCGGCGCAAGACCGGTGGCGCGTTGCTCGGCGACCGCATCCGCATGAACGCCTTGTCGGGTCCCAATATCTACATGCGCAGCCTGGCCACCCGCGAAGCCCGCAACGAAGTGCCCAACGCGTTGGGCGATATCGTCCTCTGCTGCCAGGCGGCGGATTTCGACCTGGTGATCGTCGAGACCCCCGGGATCGGGCAGGGCGACGCCGCCATCGTCGACACCGCCGACGTGTCCTTGTACGTGATGACGCCCGAATTCGGCGCCGCCAGCCAGCTCGAAAAGATCGACATGCTGGATTTCGCCGACGTGGTGGCGATCAACAAGATGGACCGGCTGGGCGCTCTCGACGCGCTCCGCGACGTGCGCAAGCAGGTCCAGCGCAACCGCCGGGAATTCACCAAGCCGGTGGACGAAATGCCGGTCTTCGGCACCATCGCGTCGCGTTTCAGCGACCTTGGGGTGACGGCCCTCTATCAGGAGCTGCTGGGACAGTTTAATTCCAAGGGTTTCAAGGGGCTGACCTGCGCCATCGGGCCGGTCGGGGTGAAGGCGTCGGAACCCGGCGTCGCCATCGTGCCGCCCGAACGCGGGCGTTACCTGGCCGAAATCGCCGAAACGGTGCGCGATTATCACGCCACCATCGCCGAACAGACCGCCATCGCCCGCCAACGCCAGCAATTGACGGCGGCGAAACGGATGCTCCAATCGGCGGGGAAGAAAACCAAGGACCTGGACGCCCTGATCAAAGCCCGCAATGAAGCCCTGGACCCGCGGGCGGCGAAGCTGTTGCGGAAATGGCCCGAGGTCAAAAAGAGCCATGCCGAGGACCGAGAACCGACGGAACCCACCCTTTCCGGCACCGTTATTCCCCGGCTGGCGCTGCCGGCCTTCGAGGACGAAGGCGAAATTCTGAAATGGCTGTTGAAGGAAAACTTGCCCGGGTTCTTCCCCTATACGGCCGGCGTCTTCCCTTTTAAGCGCAAAGAGGAAGACCCGACCCGGATGTTCGCCGGCGAAGGCGACCCCAAGGCCACCAACAGGCGTTTCAAGCTGCTTTCGCGGCACTCGGACGCCAAGCGGCTGTCGACGGCTTTCGATTCCGTGACCCTGTATGGGTTCGACCCCGACGAACGCCCCGATATCTACGGTAAAGTGGGGAATTCCGGGGTTTCCGTCGCCACCCTGGACGACATGAAGGTGCTATACGGGGGCTTCGACCTGTGCAGCCCCTCGACCTCGGTTTCGATGACCATCAACGGGCCGGCGCCGGCGATCCTGGCCATGTTCCTGAATACCGCCATGGCCCAGCAACTGGACCGGTTCAAAACCGAAAACAAGCGGATTCCTAAAACCAGAGAGGCGGAAAAGATCCGCGCCTGGGTTTTGGAAAACGTCCGCGGCACCGTCCAGGCCGATATCCTGAAGGAAGACCAGGGACAGAACACCTGCATCTTTTCGACCGAGTTCGCGTTGAAGATGATGGCCGACATCCAGGCCTATTTCATCGACCACAAGATCCACAATTTCTATTCGGTGTCGATTTCCGGCTATCACATCGCCGAGGCCGGGGCCAACCCGATCTCGCAACTGGCGTTCACCCTCGCCAACGGTTTCACCTTCGTCGAGGCGTACCTGGCCCGGGGCATGAAAATCGACGATTTCGTGCCCAACCTGTCGTTTTTCTTCTCCAACGGCATGGATCCCGAATACACGGTCATGGGGCGCGTCGCCCGGCGCATCTGGGCCACCGCCATGCGCTTCAAGTACGGTGCCAACAAAAACTCGCAACGCCTTAAATATCATATACAAACGTCCGGCCGATCCCTGCACGCACAGGAGATGGACTTCAACGATATCCGGACCACCCTGCAGGCCCTGATCGCCGTTTACGACAACTGCAACAGCCTCCACACCAATGCCCACGACGAGGCCTTCACCACACCGACGCCGAAAAGCCTGCGCCGGGCCATGGCCATCCAGATAATCATCAACAAGGAATGGGGGCTGGCGAAAAACGAAAACCCCAACCAGGGCGCCTTCGTCATCGAGGAGTTGACCGACCTGGTCGAAGAGGCGGTGCTGGCCGAGTTCGAGCGCATTTCCGAGCGCGGCGGCGTGCTGGGGGCCATGGAAACCGGCTATCAGCGCGGCAAAATTCAACAAGAGTCGCTGCTTTACGAAACCCGCAAGCACGACGGCTCCCTGCCCATCGTCGGCGTCAACACCTTCCTCGACCCCGACGCCGCGCCGGTCCCGGCAACGCCCAACCTGCAACGCTCGTCGGAGGCGGAAAAGAAAAGTCAGATCAAAAACCTGGCATCCTTCCACAAGCGCCACGCCAAGGCCGCCCCGGCAATGATCAAGCGCCTCAAGGAAGCCGCCACCGGCGGCGACAACGTGTTCGCGGTGCTGATGGACGCGGTCCAGTGCTGTTCGCTGGGCCAGATCACCGAGGCGCTGTTCGAGGCCGGCGGCCAATACCGCCGCAATATGTAATCGCTGTTCCCTTTCGGCCGGTGGTTTATACTTTTACGAAAGACCTGAAACGAAAGCGGGGGCGGGAACGTGGCCGACAAAGGCGTTTATCTTCCGGAAGTCCTGTTCGAAATGCGCCGGGTCGGACGCAGTGTCCGGGTCGCCGCCATCGACCCGATCACCCAGACAGAAGTCATCCTAGTGGCGCCGGCCAAGCTCAGCATCAACGATATGAAGCGGGTGGCGGCGCGCAAGCTGGTCTACGTCATGGCCAAAAAACAGGCGGCGGCCGAAAAAGACAAGAAAGAAAAAGAATAGGGAAAGACGGGGGGAAGACCCGGAAAAACCGCTTTCCGTCCGATATCAAACCCTTATCAACCCCTGGGGCCTGCCCCGAGCGGTTGTGGCAGGTTGGCAGACGGATTCGAGATATGGTACTAATGCGCCGGCCGGGGGCCTTTCCCGCGGCCCGATTCGCACCCCACTCAAACGGTTAAAAGCCAATGCCTTCTGAAGAGTCCACGGAAACCATCGCTATCGCCAGCGACCATGCCGGTTTCGAACTCAAAAGCGAGCTCAAGAAAGACCTCATTGACCTCGGCTTTACCGTCCTCGACCTCGGCGCCGACACCCTTGAGTCCGTGGATTACCCGGATTTCGGCTATGCCCTGGCCGGGGCCATGAAGGAAGGCAAGGCGAAGCGCGGCGTGCTCGTCTGCGGCAGTGGCATCGGTATCTCCATCGCCGCCAACCGCCATTCGGAAATCCGCGCCGCCCTGGTCCATGACGCCCTCGGCGCCCGAATGTCCCGGCTTCACAACGACGCCAACGTCATTTGCTTCGGCGGCCGCATGGTCGGCCCCGACGTCGCCCGGGATTGTCTCAAAATATTCCTGGAAACTGAATTCGAAGGCGGCCGCCATGCGCGCCGCGTGGATAAACTTTCCAACCCGCCCAAAGGAAATTAAAACGACATGTCTCCCGATTCATTGACCACGACCATGGAATACGCCAGCCAAGACCTGGAACATTTTTTCGAGACCTCCCTCGCCGACATCGACCCGGACCTGAAGAAGTCCATCGACGACGAACTGGGGCGCCAACGGAACCAGATCGAACTGATCGCGTCCGAAAATATCGTATCGCGCGCCGTCATGGAGGCCCAGGGCGGCGTCATGACCAACAAGTACGCCGAGGGCTATTCCGGGCGCCGCTATTACGGCGGCTGCGAATTCGTCGATGTCGCCGAGACCCTGGCCATCGACCGCGCCAAGGAACTGTTCGGCAGTGCCTTCGTCAACGTCCAGCCCCATTCCGGCTGTCAGGCCAACGGTGCCGTGATGATGGCGCTGCTGGAGCCCGGCGATACCATCATGGGGCTGTCGCTGGCCGCCGGCGGGCACCTGACCCACGGCGCGCCGCCGGCGCAATCGGGGAAATGGTTCAACGCCGTCCAGTACGGGGTGCGCAAGGAAGACGCGCTGATCGATTTCGACGAGGTCGAAAGCCTGGCCGAGGAGCACCAGCCGAAACTGATCATCGCCGGCGGTTCGGCCTATCCCCGGATCATCGATTTCGAGCGCTTCCGCGCCATCGCCGACAAGGTCGGCGCCTTGCTGATGGTCGATATGGCGCACTTCGCCGGCCTCGTCGCCACCGGCCTTCACCCGAGCCCGGTGCCGATTGCCGACGTCACCACGACCACCACCCACAAAACCTTGCGCGGCCCCCGCGGCGGCATGATTCTCACCGACAACGAGGACTTCGCCAAAAAGATCAATTCGGCCGTGTTCCCGGGCCTTCAGGGCGGCCCCCTGATGCATGTCATCGCCGCCAAGGCAGTGGCCTTCGGCGAGGCCCTGCAACCCGCCTTCAAGGAATATTCCCAGGCCGTTATCGACAACGCCAAGGTGCTGGCCGAGGTGCTGATCGAACGCGGCTGCGACATCGTTTCGGGGGGCACCGACACGCATCTGCTGCTGGTCGACCTGAGGCCGAAGGGACTCACCGGCCGCGCCGCCGAGGCCAGCCTCGAGCGCGCCTGCATGACCTGCAACAAGAACGGCATTCCCTTCGACCCTGAAAAACCCATGGTCACGTCGGGCATCCGTCTCGGCTCTCCGGCGGCGACCACGCGGGGCTTCAGGACCGAGGAATTCAAGCAGGTCGGCAACCTGATCAGCGAAGTTCTCGACGGGCTGGCGGCCAATCCCGAAGACAACGGCGCCGCCGAGGCCGCCGCCCGCGAACAAGTCGAGGCGCTGTGCAAGAAGTTCCCGATTTACGGAAAGGCCTGAAACATTACACCCAAACCCCGCCGGCAAGGCCCGGCGGCCGTTTATGGAAATTGACGTCCCTAAAGGGGACCCTTTTAAGGGGGAGGAGCAGGACCCATGCGTTGTCCTTTTTGCGGTCATAACGATACCCAGGTGAAAGATTCCCGTCCGACGGAAGAAAACGCCACCATCCGCCGGCGGCGCCTGTGTCCGGAATGTTCGTCGCGTTTCACGACCTTTGAGCGCGTACATCTTCGCGAACTGTCGGTCCTCAAGAGTAACGGCGAAAAAGCGCTGTTCGATCGCGACAAGCTTCTGCGGTCGTTGCAGATCGCGCTCCGCAAGCGGCCGGTCGAAGAAGACCGCATGGAGCGCATCGTCAACGGCATCCAACGCCGCCTCGAAACCCTGGGCGAGAGCGAGATTCCGACCAAAGTCATCGGCGAGATGGTGATGGAGGCCCTGGCCGAGATGGACCAAGTCGCTTTTGTCCGATTTGCCTCGGTTTACCGCAATTTCCGAGACGCCAAGGATTTCGAGGCCTTTATCGGTAAACTGGGCAGTGAGCAAGACGGCTAACCATACCGACGACGCCTCTTCGACCCACCGAGACGCCACGATCATGCTGGCGGCGCTGGCGCTGGCGCGCCGGGGGCTGGGGAACGTCTGGCCCAACCCGGCGGTGGGCTGCGTTTTGGTGCGCCCGGATTTAGGTCACCGCGTCGTCGGCCGCGGCTGGACCCAGCCCGGCGGCCGGCCGCACGCCGAAACCGAGGCCCTTGCCCGGGCCGGCGCCCTGGCCAAGGGCGCCACCGCCTACGTGACCCTGGAACCGTGCGATCACCAGGGCCAAACCAGGCCCTGCACGCAAGCCCTCATCAAGGCCGGCATCGGCGCCGCCGTCATCGCCTTTGATGATCCCGACCCCCGGGTTTCGGGCGCCGGCATCAAGCGCCTCGAGGACGCCGGGATCAAAGTTTCCATCGGCGTTTGCGAAGACCAAGCCCGCACCCTCAACGCCGGTTATCTGTTGCGCGTCACCCAGGGGCGGCCGCTGATGACCCTGAAAACGGCGACGACGCTCGACGGCCGCGTCGCCACCGCGAACGGCCAAAGCAAATGGATCACCGGCGCTCCGGCCCGGGCCTTCGCGCACGGGCTTCGCGCCGATCACGACGCCATCATGATCGGCATCGGCACGGCGCTCGCCGACGAACCGGCGCTGACCTGCCGGCTGCCGGGGCTGGAGGACCGCTCCCCGGTACGCATCGTCGCCGACAGCCACCTGCGGTTACCGCCGGAGGGCTGCTTGGCGAAAACGGCGAAAGAAGTGACCACTTGGGTCGTCACCACCGCCAGGGCCGCCGGGTCCAAACGCAAGGCCCTGGAAGACAAAGGCGTCGAGGTCATCGAGGCGGAACCCGGCGCCGACGGGCGGCCCGATCTCGAGTGGCTGGCGGCCGAGTTCGGGCGGCGCGGCCTGACCCGGGTGCTAGTCGAAAGCGGCGGCGAGTTGGCCGCCGCCCTGGTCAAGGCCGACCTGATCGACCGCCTGGCCTGGTTCCGCTCGCCGAAGCTGATCGGCGGCGACGGACGGAGCGCGATCGCCGCCTTCGGCATCGACGGCATCGCCGAGGCGCCGGCCTTTGCGCGGGATTCCATATCCGATGCCGGCGACGACGTGCTCGAAACCTACCACCGCGCCACTTGAGGGACGGAAACGCGATCATGTTCAGCGGCATCATTACCGATAAAGGCTCCGTCCGGTCCGTCGAGGAATCCGGCGGCAGCCGTTTCGAGTTCTCGACCGGATTCGATGCCAACTCAATCGCCACCGGGGCCTCGATCTGCTGTTCGGGCGTCTGTTTGACCGTCATCGACAAGGGGGAAGGCTGGTTCGCCGCCAACGTTTCCGCCGAAACCCTTGTCCGCACCACTTTGCGCGATTGGGGCGAGGGCTCGGCGGTCAATTTCGAGGGGGCGCTGAAAATGGGCGACGAATTGGGCGGTCACATGGTGTCGGGCCACGTCGACGGGGTCGCCACGGCCGTCAGCGTCGCCGAGGAGGGGGAATCCCGTCGCATCGTCTTCGAAACCCCGGACGGCCCGGACGGCCCGGACGGCCCGGATGGATTGCACCGGATGATCGCGGCCAAGGGGTCGGTAGCCGTCGACGGCGTGTCGTTGACCGTCAACGAGGTCGAGGACAGCCGCTTCGGAGTCAACGTCATTCCCCATACCCTTCGGACGACCACCCTGGGCGCGATCAAACCCGGTGATCGCGTGAACCTGGAAATCGACATCCTCGCACGCTATGTTGCGCGGCTTTTGGAAGGGAAGTAAGCCGTTGTCGTATCTTGAAAACCTGTCGCCGATGGATGAAATCCTCGACGACGCCCGTAACGGCCGCATGTTCGTCCTCGTCGACGACGTAGAGCGCGAGAATGAGGGCGACTTGGTGGTGCCGGCGCAAATGGCGACCCCGGATGCCATCAACTTCATGGCCAAGCACGGCCGCGGGCTGATCTGCCTGGCGCTTTCCGCCGATCGGCTTAGGGAGCTCGACCTGCCGCTGATGGCGCGCCACAACCGCTCGCGTCACGAAACCGCGTTCACGGTTTCCATCGAGGCCCGCGAAGGCGTGACCACCGGCATTTCGGCCTCCGACCGGGCGCGCACCATCGCCGTCGCCATCGACCCGACAAAGAGCCACGGGGATATCGTCTCGCCGGGCCATATCTTTCCGCTCGAAGCCCGCGACGGTGGGGTGCTGGTCCGCGCCGGCCACACCGAGGCGGCGGTCGACGTATCGCGCCTCGCCGGGCTCAACCCGTCGGGCGTGATCTGCGAGATCATGAACGAGGACGGCACCATGGCGCGGATGCCGGACCTGATCAAATTCGCCCAGTTTCATGGCCTCAAGATCGGCACCATCGCCGATTTGATCGCCTATCGGCTGAGAAACGACCGCATCGTCGAACGGAAGGTGGAATCGGCCTTCGACAGCGTCCATGGCGGCGCCTTCAAGATGATCGTCTACACCAACCAGGTTACCTATGCCGAACACATCGCCCTGGTGAAGGGCGACATCGGCAGCGCGGGGGGGGGCGGCGCGGCGGGGGACGGCGGGCCGGTGATGGTGCGGATGCACGCCTTGAACGTGCTCGACGACGTTTTCGGCGACGCGTCCTCGGGCAAGGCCGGGGAGCTTCACCGGGCCATGGAGATGATCGCCGACGAGGGGCGCGGCGTTCTGGTGCTGATCCGCGAGCCCCACCGAGCGGCGCTGTCGGAACGGATCAAGGCTAGGCTGGCGGCCCAAAAGGGCAACGGCGGAGAAAAGCCGGCGCCCCAGACGGCGGCCAAGACGGGGACCAAGACAGGGGCCAAAAGCGGCGAGCTTCGCGATTACGGGGTCGGGGCGCAAATCCTGCTCGATCTGGGGGTCAAGGAGATGATCCTGCTGTCCAACACCCAACACACCATCATTGGCCTCGAAGGCTATGGGTTGAGCGTCGTCGAGCAACGCCCCATCGATGTTCCGAAACCCGGAAAAGATGGCTGACATGACCGAAGAACGCCGCGTTCTGATCGTCGAAGCCCGGTTTTACGAAGACATCGCTGGCGAATTGGCGAAAGGCGCGGCAAGGGAACTCAAAACCGCCGGCGTCGGCCATGACCGGCTGACGGTGCCCGGCGTCTTCGAGGTCCCGGGCGCCATCCGTTTCGCCATCCGGGCCATGGAAACCCATTCCGCGACCACCAATTACGCCGGGTTCGTCGCCCTGGGCACGGTGATCCGGGGCGAAACCGACCATTACCAACACATTTCGCGCGAAGTGACGCGGGCCTTGATGGACATCACCATCCACCAGTCGGTGGCCTTGGGATTCGGGATCCTGACCTGCGACACCCATGACCAGGCCAAAGCGCGCGCCGCCGTCGATCGGGGCAACAAGGGCGCCGAGGCGGTCCGCGCGTGTCTGAGGATGATGGAGGTCAAAAAAGACTTCCGTCTGGCGCGGCGATGACCGGGGCCGCGGGGACCTCCGGCGCGGCCTCCACCAAATCGACCCCGGCGGGACGGCGGCGCAGCGCCGCGCGGCTGGCCGCGGTCCAGGCCCTTTACGAAATGGACATGGCCGGAGCCGAAGCCGATCAGGTGCTGGAGGAATTCCTGCAAAAGCGCTGGCGCCACGGCGCCGCCCATGACGAAACTTCGGCCCCGGCGCCAGGCGGCGGGGACGATACCCCGAACGCCGCCGCGATGACCGAGCCCGATAACGAATTCATGGGCGATCTGGTGCATGGCGTTTCCGCCCGCCGCCAGGAATTGGACGAATTGATCGCCCAGGCGCTCAGCGGCGAGCGGACCGTGGACCGGCTGGAGACGCTGCTCAGGGTGATCCTGCGCGGCGGCGCCTATGAACTATCGGCCAAGCCAGACGTACCGGCGGCGGTCGTCATAACCGAATACCTTGACGTGGCGCATGCCTTTTTCGACGACAAGGGAGTGAGCCTCGTCAACGGCGTCTTGGACCATCTCGCCCACGACCTTCGGGCCGGCGAGTTTTGACCGAATGGCGCCGATACGCATCGGCGGTCCTGCCACAGGGTGGAGAAGACGGAGCGTGAAGGAGCCAAAAAAACTCGGCGAGTTCGACCTCATATCCCGCTACTTCGCCCCCTTGGCGGCGGCCGAACCCGGCGCGCTGGGGCTTTTGGACGACGCCGCGGTGCTGGAGCCCGAACCCGGCCAACGTTTGGTCATCACCACCGACAGTCTGGTCGCCGGCATCCATTTCCCCGCCGGCGAAGGTCCGGAACATGTCGCCTCCCGGCTTTTGGGCGTCAACCTTTCGGATTTGGCCGCCATGGGCGCCCGGCCCTGGGCCTATACCCTGTCCGTGGCCTGGCCCAAGGACTGGGACCCCGGCTGGGTCGAGGGCTTCGCCGAAGAGCTGGGGCGGGAGCAGGAAAAGTATGGGCTTCATCTTGTCGGCGGCGACACGGTGGCGACGCCGGGGCCGTTGACCCTGTGCCTGACCGCGTTCGGCACCGTCGCCAAGGACGCCGAACTCAGGCGTTCCGGCGCCCGGCCGGACGACGACATCTACGTTTCCGGCACCATCGGCGACGCGGCCCTGGGCCTGAAGGTCCTGCAAGACGGGATCGAAGGGCTTTCGCCGGACCATGCGGAGGCTCTTCTGGACCGCTACCACCGGCCCCGGCCCCGGATTGAACTGGGCCGGCGGCTGCATGGCCTGGCCCATGGGGTCATCGACCTGTCGGACGGTTTGGTCGCCGATCTGGGCCATGTCGCCCGGGCTTCCGCGTGCCTGGCCACCATTGACGCCAGCCGGGTGCCGCTGTCGGATGCCGGCCAGGCCGCCGTCGCCCTGGAGCCCGGGCTTTTGAAACTGGCGGTCACCGGCGGCGACGATTACGAACTGCTGTTTACGGCACCATCATCGGCGGCGGGCGACCTCGAAACCTTGTCCAGGGAGCTCGACCTGCCGCTGAGCGCCATCGGTAAAATCGGGCCGCCGGAGGAGGGCGGGAAAGCCCCGGTCACCGTCGTCGACGGCGACGGCAATGAATGGGTCATCGAAGACGGGGGCTATCGTCATTTCTGACCGCCCCGGCATTCGCAATTCAGTCATTTCCAAAACGCCCCGAAGCCCGGATAATGCCGCCCTGCTGGGCCGGTATGAATCGGCAAAAGGGGCCGTGGGTAAACGATGAAAAAACTCCTCCTGATTTTCGGGTTGCTAATAATGCTCGGTGGCGGCACCGTCGGCGCCCTGAAGTTCTTCAAGCTCGGCCCCTTCCAGGGAGAGGAGGTTGTCGAGGAGAAGCAAGAGGAAGAGGTCGAGGACACGACTCTGTTCGTCGATATGGAACCGCTGGCGATTCCCATCTTCCGGGGCAACAAGGTCGCGGCCACCGTGCAAATCCAGGTCAAGCTGGAAACAAACGGCAAAGATAACGTCAAGAAGATCAAGCGCATGATGCCGGTCATCACCGATGCCTTCGTCCGCGATTTGCACAGTTTCATGCCGCGGCTGCTGAAGGCCAAGGAACGCATCGATGTCCTGATCATCAAGCAGCGCCTGCAACTCATCAGCGACAAGATCGCCGGCAAGGGGCTGATAAAAAACGTTTTGGTGCAATCGGTCATCGACCAGCCGCGTTGAGGACGCGCCGCCCCTGGGGGCGGCTTTATGGACTGTTGCTTTATACGGTTGCATCTGGCATTTTCCCGGCGAATTTCGAGGGTGGATTGTCGTCTACCCTTGTCGTAAAGCGGACAGTCTTTCTCGTCGGCGCCGTCTTAAAATACAAAAAACATTCCCAAGATCTCTTAGAGTTTAACAAAAGGGTTTTCGAGTATGTCGAACGTGTTCTTGTTGATAATCGGTTGCGGTTTTCTGGCCCTGTTATACGGCGTTTACGCCATCCGATCGGTGCTGGCGGCGCCCGCCGGTACGGACCGGATGCAGGAAATCGCCGGCGCCATCCAGGAAGGCGCAAACGCCTTTCTCAATAGGCAATACAAGGCCATCGCCGTCGCCGGTTTGGTGATCGGCGTTCTTTTGGGCCTGGCCCTGGGTCTTAAGGTCGCCATCGGCTATTTCATCGGCGCCGTGCTTTCGAGTTTGACCGGCTATATCGGCATGAACGTTTCCGTCCGCGCCAACGTGCGTACCGCCGAAGCGGCCCGCTCCTCGGGCCTCGAGGGCGGGCTGGCGATCGCCTTCAAGTCCGGCGCCGTCACCGGCATGCTGGTGGTCGGCCTGGCGCTTTTGGGGGTTACCGGCTATTACCTCATCCTTCGCGCCATCGGCGATCCCGGATCGCCCGAAGGGCTCCGTCATATCCTCGAAGCTTTAGTGGCGCTGGGATTCGGCGCCTCGCTGGTTTCCATTTTCGCGCGCTTGGGCGGCGGCATTTTCACCAAGGGCGCCGACGTCGGCGCCGACCTGGTGGGTAAGATCGAAGCCGGGATTCCCGAAGACGACCCCCGCAACCCGGCGGTCATCGCCGATAACGTCGGTGACAATGTGGGCGATTGCGCCGGCATGGCGGCGGACCTTTTCGAAACCTACGCGGTGACCATGGTGGCGACCATGCTGCTGGGCTCGATTCTGTTCACCGGCCCGGCCCAGGAGCTGATGATGACCTTTCCGCTGGTGGTCGGCGCGGTGTGCATCGTCGGCTCGGTGGCGGCCACGTTTTTCGTCAAGCTGGGCCCGAGCCGGAACATCATGGGTGCCCTTTACAAGGGCTTTATCGCCAGCGCCGTGATTTCGGCGGTCCTGATCGGCGGCGTGGTGTCGATGCTGATCGGCTGG
>JADFMB010000053.1 GCA_022564115.1 Pseudomonadota bacterium | reverse complement strand
GAGACCAAGGCGCTGTTGAACGGGTCGCTCACCCGGTCGCTGGAGGAACAGCTCGCGGCCGAGACCGCCGCCTTCGCCAATTGCACCGTGACCGGGGATTTCAAGGAGGGAGTCACCGCCTTCGTCGAGAAACGCCCGCCGCGCTTCACCGGGTCATAAGGGGAAGGGAATAGAGGGAGAATCACGAAATGGCCAAGAAGAAACCGGGCAGCCTGGAGGGCAAGACCGCCCTGGTCACCGGATCGGCCCGCAACATCGGCCGCGCCACGGCCCTGGCCCTGGCGGCGGACGGCGCCAGCATCGTCGTCAACGCGGTCCAGGATACCGAAGCCGCCGAAAAGGTTGCCGAGG
Source organism: Pseudomonadota bacterium (assembly GCA_022564115.1). Taxonomy (GTDB): domain Bacteria; phylum Pseudomonadota; class Alphaproteobacteria; order Rhodospirillales; family Casp-alpha2; genus Casp-alpha2. The sequence continues at coordinate 14,826 of JADFMB010000053.1, read as the reverse complement.
AGATCACCGCGGCCGGCGGCGAGGCGATCGTCCGCATGGCCGACGTCACCGACCGCAAGGCGGTGAGAAAAATGGTCGATGCGGCCATCGGCGCCTTCGGCGGCGTCGATATCCTGGTCTGCAACGCCTCGGTCCGCGGCCAGAAGCCGTTTACCGAGATGACCCACGAGGAATGGCGCCGGGTCATCGACATTTCGCTGGACGGATCGTTCTTCTTGGCCCAGGCGGTGGTGCTGCCGATGATCGAGAAAAAATGGGGCCGGATCGTCACCCTCGGCGGCATTTCGTGGCACATCGGCACCCCGGGGCGGGTCCACAACCTGGTCGCCAAGTCGGGGCTGGTCGGCTTCACCCGGGGCCTGGCGGTGGAATTGGCCGAACACAACATCACCGTCAACTGCGTCTCGCCCGGCTTCATCAACACCGAACGCCCGGCCTCGGCCGGCAAACGCCCGGCGTTGAAGGTCAATCCGCCGGTCGCCCGCCTGGGCGAATCCGGCGAGATCGCCTCGATGATCCGTTACCTGTGCCAGCCCGAAGCCGCCTACATCACCGGCCAGACCCTGCACGTCAACGGCGGCATGTATTTGGGCGGTTAAAGGGGGCGGTGGTTAAGGGGGCGGTTAATTAGACGACCGGGCGCCCGGCGGTCCCTTGAGCTCCACCGTGTTGCCCTCCGGGTCTTGGATATAGAGAGACGGGCCGTCTCCCTCGGCCCCGTAGCGGGTCGCCAGTTCACCCGCCTCGATCCCGTGCGCCCGGAGATGGGCGCGGATTTCAGCCTCGTCGAAGGGGTCGATGCGCAGACACAGGTGATCCATGTTGCGGGCCTCGGCCCCCGGCGCGGCGCCGCCTTTTAGGCCCAGTTCGCCGCTGACATCGACCAAATCAATAAGCGAGCTTCCGGCGCGAAGCTGAATCAGGCCCAAATCGTCATTGCGGCGCTCCACCGCGCATCCCAGGACGTCCTGGTAAAACCGGATCATGGCTTCCACGTCAACGACGCGGATAACCACATGATCGATGCCCTGTACGGTGAAGGCCATCATCTCACCGACTGATCATTTTCATCATTTCCAGGGTCCGCCTGGCCTGATCGACGACCGGATAATCGACGAAAAAGCCGTCGACGACGATCGAGGCCGACCCGGCGGCCTCGGCTTCCTCGAAGGCGGCGATGATGTTTTCCGCCTTCGCCACCTCTTCGCCGCTGGGAGTGAAGGCTTCGTTGACCACCGCCACCTGGCCGGGATGGATGCAGAACTTGCCCTGGAAGCCCAGGTCGCGGACCCGGCCGGCCGATTCCTTCAAGCCGTCGTTGTCCCGGTAATGCACCCACACCGTATCCAGGGGCGCGTCCAGCCGCGCCACCCGCGACGCCAGGGCGATGGCGGCCCGGGCCGGCGTCAGCTCCCATTCGTCCATGGTCGGGCGCATGCCCATGTCGGCGGCGAAATCGACGGCGCCGAAGCTCAGCCGCCGGGTCCGCGAGCCGCATCCGGCGATGTCGGAGACGGCGGCCAGTCCCTTCGCCGTTTCGATGATCGGCACGATGTCGATGCCGCCGGGCTCCATGCCCCGGTCGCGCTCCAGCTTCCCGACCTGTTTGTCGACGGCTTGCAACTCGGCCGCCGAGCAGGCCTTGGGCAGGACGATCCCGTCCACCCACGGGCCGACCACCTCGGCCAGGTCTTCTTGGTGGAATTCGGTGTCGAAGGCGTTGACGCGCACGTACCCCAGGCCGTCCCGGGGCCGTTTCAGGGCTTCGACGACGGCGGCCCGGGTGGCCGCCTTTTCGGCCACGGGAACGGCGTCTTCGAGGTCCAGGATGGCCGCGTCGGCGCCGGCGGCGAAGACCTTTTCCGCCTTGCGCGGATGGTTGCCGGGCGCGAACAGCAGCGACCGGAAGGGACCTCGGGTCATGACCGGAAAATCAGGAGCTGGGCGGGTTGATCAGACGGAGGATTTCCTCTTCGGAAATCCTGTTGCCCTCGTTGATGTCCTCGTCTTTCTCGTAGCGGTCGCCGAAACAGGCCTCGCCGACGATGCCCTGCATTTCGACGGTCAGCTCCCCGTCATACACCGGCTTTCCCTCGGCCCGGGCGCCGCCGGAAAGGGCCAGGGGCGTTATAAGGGCCGCAAACAGGGCGACAAGACAAAGACCGGCACGCATGGGCATTTCCCTCCGTCGCCGACAAGCATAGCCCCGGCGGCGGCGTCTGTCACCACGTCATCAATCCCATTCGGGCCCGGCCCATTGGGCGTCGGGGTCGAGGGGGAAAACGGGACGCGGCAGGTTCTTGAAATCGAACCGCGACAGCACCGGCGACGTCAGGCCGGGGGCGTCGACCTCGATGACCCGGCCGTCATCGAAGAATTCGTCGAAACCGGCGCGGAAATGGCCCCGCGACTTGACCACCACGGTGCGCGCCTCGGCGATGTCGAGCCCGAACATCTCGAAAAACACCGGGTCCGCGCATTGCTTGCGGTTGGAGACGACGACGACCTTGATCCGGCCGTCCAGGTCGAGCAGCGCCGCCGGCCCGAGGCTTAAAGCGCGCCCCGCCCAAAGGCCGCGGCGGCCGACGCACTCGCCGTCGGAAAGGGCCAGGACCGCGGCCGGGGCTTTGAGCTTTTTCGAATATTCGGTTTCGCCCCCGCCGTTGAAGGTGGCGTCGAAGGACGCGCCTTGGCCCCGCTGATGGGCTTCCCCGGCCAAGGCCGGATCGAAAAAGACCCCGAGCAGCACGCCTTCGGCCCCGGCGTCATGGAGGGCGCTCAGAATCCAGGTGGTGTTGCCGCCCCCTCCGCCGCCGGGATTGTCGGCGACGTCGGCCAGGATCAGGGCCGGGCGGGTTTCGTCTTCGCCGTTCCCGACCGCCTCGGCCACCGCGTCGTCGAGGGACGTCAGCGGTTTCTGGAAACGTTGGCGCATGTCCCAGGCGCGCCCGGCGATGTCCGCGGCCAGGGCGCGGGCGGCGGCCAGGTCGCCCCGCGCGGTGACGATGACGGCGAGGCCGTTCTTGGCCAGGTCGCTGAAGGCGAAGCCGCCGAGCACCGAGACATTGACGATGGCGTCGCCTTTCGCCTGCTGGCCGTAATTTATCAGGTCCGCATAGGGCCCCTGGGCGGTGAGCATGGTCACCGTCGGAGCGACGATGGGCAGGCGGATGAAGGCGGCTTCCGGCTTCATGCCTTCGAACATCTCGGCCATCACCCGGGCCGCTTCCTGGGCCCGTTGGTACTGATCGACGTGGGGATTGGTGATGTAGGAAATAAGCACGTCCGCCTGCTCGACCATGGTGCCGGAAATGTTGGCGTGCAGGTCCAGGGTCGCCACCAACGGCACCCCCGGGCCGATCACGGAGCGCGCCATCTCTAGAAGCTCGCCGTCGGGGTCGTCGGAAACGGTCGCCGTCATGCCGCCGTGGGCACTGAAATAAACCCCGTCCAGCGGCCCGGCGTCGGCGAGGCGGCGGCGCATTTCGCCGAGGGTGGCGTCGAGGAACCCCTGCTCGCAGGGGCCGCTGGGTTCCGCGCACGTGACCAGGATCGGCACCGGCTGCCACGGAACGCCGGCGCGGTCCATTCCGTCCACGAAACCGGAAATTTCGGCCGGTTGGATGGGGTTGTCCTTTTTCAGGTCGGCCAGGATGTCGCCGCCGGTCAGGTAACACAGCCCCCGGAAAGACTCTTCCCCGCAGACGGGGGCGAAGGCGTTGCTTTCCAGGTGCATGCCCAGGAGGGCGATGCGTTTTTTTGCGCCTTTGGCGTTCACGGATAACCCCTTCCAGGCGCCAGGATAGCACCGGGTTCCGGGATTGCCCAACGCCGCCGCCTTCGGATAGGCCACCCCATGCCCCCGAAAATGCGCCACAAGGTGCATCTGCTGTTCACCGGGTTCGCCGACCTGGTCCGCAACGAGGCGGTCCTGTACGCGGGCGCCGAAACGCGTCCGGCCTAGAAAGCCGTCGTTGCGATTTGGGATTCCGTGAAAGCGGCGGTTATAGCGAACGCAGTTTTGGATCGAGCGCGTCGCGAAGGGCGTCGCCGAACAGGTTGAACCCGAACACGGCGAGGCTGATGGCCACCCCGGGCCAGATCGCCACCCACGGCGCGCTTTCGGCGTATTCCTCGGCGCCGCCTTGCAGCATCAGGCCCCAGGCCGGGGTCGGTTCCTGGACGCCCAAGCCCAGATAGGACAAAGAGGCCTCGAGCAGGATCGCCTGGCCGACAAAGGCCGAAATCATGATCAGGAACGGCGCCATGACGTTGGGCGTCATGTGGCGAAGGATGATCCGGGTATGGGTATAACCAAGCGCCCGGGCCGCGTCGACATAGGGAATCTCGCGGATCGCCAGCGCGCTGGAGCGCACCACCCGGGCGCAGCGGGGAATGAACGGGATGGTGATGGCGATGATGACGTTCTGGGTGCCGGTGCCGAAGATCGAAACAATGGCCATGGCGGTGATGATCAACGGGAAAGCCATGAACACGTCCATGACCCGCTGGAAGATGAGGTCGAACCGGCCGCCGAAATAAGCGCTGGCGACACCCAGGACCAAGCCGACGATGGCGCCGATGAAGGCGCACGAAAAGCCGACGAACAGCGCCGTGCGGGAACCGTAGATGAGGCGGGTCAGAATGTCGCGCCCGAACTGGTCCGTGCCCATCCAGTATTCCAGGTTTGGCGCCGTCAGCATGAACTCGAAGGCGTTCTCTTCCGGATCATAGGGCGTCAGGACATCGGCGAACACCGCCATAAAGATCATCACCACGACGATGACCCCGCCGAAGGCGCCCAACGGGTATTGGCGGGTCAGTCCGACGGTGACTTCGAGCCAGGGCTTTGTCTGGACAAGTTCCTCGTATTCGCCTTCGGCCAATGATTCGGAAATGACAGCCATCGAAACGTTTCCTTAGCTGTATCGGATCCTGGGATCGAGCCAGGCGTAAAAAAGATCGACGACGAAATTAGTGATCACGAACACGGTAACCACGATCATGACCAGCGCCTGGGTCATGGAATAGTCGTTGTTGAGTACCGATTCGACGAACAGCTTGCCGAGGCCGTTGAGGTTGAAGACCTGTTCGGTGACCACAAGCCCGCCCATCAGGAAGGCGAATTCGATGCCGATGATGGTGACCACGGGAAGCAGCGAGTTCTTCAGCGCATGGCGGTTGATGACGATTTTCTCTAACAAGCCCTTGGCCCGGGCGGTGCGGATATAGTCCTCGCGCAACACTTCCAACAGCGCCGATCGGGTCATTCGGGTGGCGACCGCCGAATAGCGGTATCCCGTGGCCACCGCCGGCCAAATGAGTTGCGCCATGTTGGCCCCCAGGTCCTCGAACGGCGAGACGTACCAGATAGGGGGCATCCATGGTTCGCCTAACAAGGCCTGGGTGGAGATCAAAAGCCCCAGAATAATCATGATCCCGAGCCAGAAGGACGGGATGGCGATGCCGAAAATACTGAAGGTGCGGACCACGTAATCGATCCAGGTGTCCTGCTTGACGGCCGAAATGACGCCAAGGGGGATGGAAATGATCACGGCGACGAACGTCGCCATGAAGGCGACCTGCAGGGACAACTGGAACCGCAGCCCGATCTCAAAAGTGATCGCCTTGCCCGTCCACATGGATTCGCCCAGATCAAGAATGAAGAACCCGAGGACGAAATCGGCGAACTGGACCATTATGTGATCATTCAGGCCGAGATTGGTCCGGCAAAGCTCGATTTCCGCCGGGTCGGCGTAAAGGCCGGTCCCGGCCAGGCGTAATTCACAGACGTCGCCGGGAATCAGGCGTAAAAGAAAAAACACCAGCATCGCCGCCCCGATCAGGGTCGGGAACATCAGCAGGATGCGTTTGACGATATATTTATACATTAATCCGAAATTTTGGTTGTTTTTGGTTGTTTGGATTTTCGGCGGTTACAAGGCATTCCCGCCCGCCGCCGGTTAGGGCAACGGGCGGGACTCTTGGTCTTCCTTATGCCGAGACTCTACTTGTCCAGCCAGATTTGGTCGAGGGACTGGTTCAGGTAGTGGCTCGGCGCGATCTTCCAACCCTTCACATAGGACCGGTGCGGGTTGATCTTGTACCACCACAGCGTGATACCCATGTGGACCTGGTCGCTGAGGGCCCGGGTTTCAAACTCGCGCATTAAGACACGCTGGTCCGATTCCTTTGCGGCGCGCAACAGCTTGTCATAGATGTCTTCAAGCGTCTGGTCTTCGTAGGAGCCGTAGTTGTTGCCGGCGGAGCCCAGGAACTTCGTCACGTCGGCGATCGGGTTGATCACCGACTGGCAGTTGAAGTCGATCGATATGTCGAAGTCCTTGCTCTTGCGGAGCGTCGCATAGAACGGACCCGACGGCTGTACCCGCTGCTTGACTTCCAGGCCGATCTTCTTCCACTGGCCGACGAGCCACGTGCCGACGACCTTGTACGGCTGGTCGACGCCGCGGTTGGAGAAGTCGATCTTCAGGCCGGAGGCCCCGGCTTCGGCCAAAAGCTTCTTGGCCTGGGCCCGGTTGGCCTTCATGTCGGTGGCATAGCCGGTGAGTTTCAACAGCTCGGCCTTGGTCGCCGCCAGCGGATGTTTCGGGAACACCACGCCGCCGACCGTCTTGACGATGGCGATACGGCTCAGGTACTTGGCCCCGCCCCAGCGGTCAACCGCGAGGGACAGCGCCTTTTTCACCCGCACGTCGTTGAAGGGCTTGCGTCCCTGGTTCGGCGTGTAGAACAGGGCGCAGTTCCAGTCGCTTTCCTGGACCGTGATCTTGTCGCCCAGGGCCTTCACCAGGTCGTCGCGGGCCTTCGGCGGGAAACCGCGGAATTCGATCGCCGCCCGGTCGCCACGAATAGCCTGCAGGCGAATGGCCATCTTCGGCGCCGCAATGGCCTTGAAACCGTCGAGATAGGGTTTGCCCGCATGGTGGTAGCGGTCGTACCTCTTGCCTTCGACGAACGAACCCGGCTGATGCTGAACGAAGCTGAACGCACCGGTGCCGTTGATGTTCTTCTTGTGCCAGTTGTAGCCGTGCTTATCCAGATCCTGCTTGGAGACGACGATGTTGAACGGCGTCGCCACGGCCGGGATGAAGGAGCCCGACGGGAACTTCAGCTTGAAGACGACCGTGAAATCGTCCGGCGCGGTGACCGAATCGACCATCTTGAAGAAGGCCTTGCGGGCGCTCGGGACACCCTCGGGCGGGAAGATGATCTTCTTGTAGGTGGCGACGATGTCGGCGGCCGTCAACTTCTCGCCGTTATGGAACAAGACGCCCTTGCGGATCTTGAAGGTGAAGGTCTTGCCGCCGTCCGTGCCCTTGGGCACGGCCCCCTCGCACAGATCGCAGATGAAATCCGTCGGCGAAGACGGATTGTCGGGATTGATCCGGATCAAAAGGCTGTAAAACGGCCGGATCGGGTGAATCACGCCGAAAGTGGTTTCCCGGTGCAGATCGTAAGACGGGATCTTGGACCCGACCACGAAGTTCAAAATACCGCCCTTCTTTATGGCATGGGCGGGGCCGGCGGTGCCGACCGCGCCAAGGGCAAAACCGGCCCCCAGGGCGAGCGAAAGCGCCAGTTTAGAGTAGACGTTTCTCATTAGTGTCTCCTTCCCAGTGAATCGAGAAGCTTATCCTTTGCTTCCCTGCTCCTTATGAATGCGTCATTCAAACGCCGGCGAATGATCACACTTCCGTACAGGCCACCCAATGGCCCGGTTTTATTTCCCGAAATTCGGGAACCGCCTTCGAGCAACCGTCTACCGCCAGGGAACACCTGGGATGGAAGACGCAGCCGCTCGGCGGATTGATTGGACTCGGTACCTCCCCTTTAACGACTTCGTGCGCTCTTTTCGCTTCTATTGTTGGGTCCGGAATGGGGACCGCGGACAACAGGGCACGAGTGTAGGGGTGAAGGGGGTTGTCGTAAAGCTCGTCGCAATCCGCCAACTCGACAATCTTGCCGAGATACATCACCGCGACGCGGTGGCAAAGGTGCCGGATCACGCTTAAGTCATGGGAAATAAACAGGTATGTCAGCCCGAATTCGTCGCGCAGGTCTTCCAGAAGGTTGATGACCTGGGCCTGAATCGACACATCGAGGGCGGAGACCGCCTCGTCGCAGATAATGAATTCGGGGTTGAGCGCGAGGGCCCGGGCAATGCCGACGCGCTGGCGCTGGCCGCCGCTCATTTCATGGGGATAGCGGTCGGAAAACTTCGGATTGAGCCCGCACAACGACAACAACTCCCGCACCCGTTTTTTGCGTTCGCCAGCGTCGGAAATGATGTCGTGGACCTTTATCGGCTCGCCAATGATATCGCCGATCTTCATGCGCGGGTTCAGCGAGCTGAAGGGATCCTGGAAGATAACCTGGATCTTCTCGCGGATCGGGCTCATTTCCTTCTGCGTAAGCTTGGTCAGGTCCTTGCCGTCGTAAATAATTTCGCCCGCCGTGGCCTTCTCAAGCTGCAGAATGCAGCGCCCCGTGGTCGTCTTGCCGCAGCCCGATTCACCCACTAGGCCCAGGGTTTCACCCTTTTTGATGTAAAAATCGATGCCGTCGACGGCTTTGACCTCGGCCACGGTGCGGGTCATTATGATTCCCTCGGTGACCGGGAAATACATCTTCAACCCCCGGACATCGATCAGAATCTCATTGTCCTTGGGGCGGGTGATTCTGGATTCCGCGGCCATGACGCCTTCTTCCGGACTCATGAAGCCACCTTTTCTTGTTCTTTCAAATTATCCTTCTCGAAACAGGCGACGAAATGGCCTTCGCTCACCGCTTCCAAATCGGGAAACGAATGCGCGCAACCGTCCTGGGCAAACCGGCACCGGGGCCTGAACGAGCAGCCATCGTCTAGCCGCGTCAGGTCCGGCGGCTGGCCCTCGATGGGATCGAGCTTGTCCTGGCGCGGCAGGTCCATGCGCGGCACCGATTTCAGAAGCGCCAGCGTATAGGGGTGGCTGGGGTTGTGGTAGATGTCGAGGGCCGTCCCCGTTTCGATGATCTTGCCGGCGTACATGACGTTGACCCGGTCCGCGTATCTGGCGACGACGCCCAGGTTATGGGTGATGATGATCAGCGACGCGCCGAGGCGCTTGGTCAAATCCTTCATCAGTTCCAGGATCTGCGCCTGGATGGTGACGTCGAGCGCCGTCGTCGGCTCGTCGGCGATAATCAGCTTCGGTTCGCAACTCAACGCCATGGCGATCATCACCCGCTGGCGCATGCCGCCCGACAGGTGATGGGGGTACTGTTCGAGGCGCCTATCCGGGTCGGAGATGCCGACCATTTCCAGAAGCTTCAGCGCCTTCTTGGACGCCTCCTCTTCGGATATCGGGAAATGGGTGATCAGGGTTTCCGTCAACTGCTCGCGGATCGTCAGAACCGGATTGAGCGACGTCATCGGCTCCTGGAACACCATCGAGATATCCTTGCCGCGCAGGTTGCGCATGGCTTCTTCGTCCAGGGACAGAAGGTCCTTGCCGTCGAAATGGATGCTGCCCTCGACGATCTTTCCAGGCGGCCATGGAATGAGGCGCAGGATCGAAAGCGCGCTGACCGATTTGCCGCAGCCGGATTCCCCGACTATGGCCACGGTTTCGCCTTCTTCGACGGAATAGGTGATGCCGTCGACCGCTTTCACGGTGCCGGCGGAGGTGAAAAACTGAGTCTTCAGGTTCTCAATTTTGAGAAGTGTCGCCACGATCCCCCCTGTATGGGCTATTTTTGATCTTCGTGTTTGGCCGCTTTCGTCTTGGCCGGAAAAAACCTAGGGGTCGGCATGCCCTCTGTCAATTACCAACACCACCACTTTCGAATACTTTTGCGAAATATATTTTGAGTTTCGGGAAGGGGCGTGTTTCCCATGGATAAGGTGTTGATTGGGAACGTCTTGCCGCCGATGATAAATCGGTTGCTGGGCGGGCGGAGACAAGGAAAAAACCCTGCCCGCCACCTGAAATAGCGGTCGGGTTTATAAAATTTTTTCACCAAGGGAGGTGCCGGGTCATGGCGTCGGATCGTTACGAAACAGGGTTGTCCATCCGCAAGGAGGTGCTGGGCGACGAATACGTCGACGCGGCCATCGCCAAGGCCGACGACTTCAACAGGGATTTCCAGGAGATGGTCACCGAATACTGCTGGGGCGGAAGCTGGGGCCGCGGCGTGCTGAGCAAACAGCAGCGCTCCATCCTCAACCTCGGCATGCTGGCGGCGCTCAACCGGCCGCATGAATTCAAGCTGCATTTCCTCGGCGCCCTGACCAACGGCGTCGGCATCGATGAAATCCGCGAGGTGCTGATCCAGATCGCCATTTACTGCGGCGTCCCGGCCGGGGTCGAGGCCTTCCGCATCGCCCGCGAAGTGTTCAAGGAAGAAGGCATCGACGTCTCGCGCATGGATTCCGAAGGCGCCGGGAAATGACGTCTCCTTCCCTGGGGTTCGCCGGTTTGGGACAGATGGGCGGCCCGATGGCCGCCAACATCGCCGGCGGCGGGTTTCCGCTTATCGTCCATGACAAGGCCGGCACCGCTGAGAGGGCGCCGCCAGGGGCCACCGCGGTGGACTCGCTGGAGGCCCTGGCGGCGGGCGCGGAAACGCTTTTCCTCAGCCTCCCCGACGGCCCGGCGACGCTGGACGTCGCCCGGGACCTGGCCGGGATGGAGGACATCGCGGTCAAGCAGGTCATCGACCTTTCCACCATCGGCCCCGAGGCCGCCCGGGAAGCCGACGGCATTCTCGGGCCCGCCGGCATCGTTTATATCGACGCCCCGGTTTCGGGCGGCCAGGCGGGCGCCCAGGCCGGCACCATCACCGTCATGTGGGCGGGGCCGGAGGACGTGCTGGAGACCCACCGCGCGGTGATGAAATCCTTTTCCAAGAACCTTTTCCATGTCGGCCCCCACCCCGGCCAGGGGCAAGCGATGAAGCTGTTGAACAACTTCCTGTCGGGCACCGCCATGGCGGCCACCTCCGAGGCCATGGCCTTCGGGCTGTCGCAGGGGCTGGAAATGGAAACCATGCTCGACGTGGTCAACGTCTCGAGCGGCCGCAACTCGGCGACCAGCGACAAGTTCCCCAACCGCATCGCCACCGGCACCTATGACGCCGGGTTCAAGACCTCGCTGTTGACCAAGGACATCGGCCTGTTCCTGGAAAACGCCCGCGCCGCCGGCACGCCCTCGGCGGTCGCCGGAACCGTCGCCGAGCAGTGGCGGCGCTGCGACGAGGCGATGCCGGACAGCGACTTCACCCGGATTTACGATTTTCTCAACCGGAAGGACAGGGATTAAAGGCCGCCTGCAAAGACACAAAAAAAAAGAAAGGGAGGATAGGGGGATGACCGAAAATATGGGGATAAAAAATAGCGCCGAAGGCGCATTCCCTTTAAATCCCCTTATTTCCGATTATCCCCACATCTCCCTTCCCTAACACTTCTCTAACGCTGTTTTTATCCCTTGCCACATGGGCATAAAACTGATTGAGATAATTGTTGATATTTATTATCATTTTTTCCGTGCGGGACCAATTATCAACAGGAATTTCGCCATGCCCAGAAGTTACGCCTTGGGAGAACGTTTCGAGCATTTTATCGACACCCAGGTGAAAAACGGCCGATTCAACAATGCCAGCGAAGTCGTGCGGGCCGGGCTGCGTCTATTGGAAGACTACGAAAATCCCCCGGCGCTAACGCTCGACGATTTGCGCCGCCTCATCCTAGAAGGAACCAAAAGCGGCCCCGGCAAATCCGCCGAAGCGGTGCTGGGCCGGCTTGAGGAAAAATACCGCCGTCTGGCCGGGCAAAGCGGCGGCGCATGAATGTCGCCTTTTCGCCTGCCGCGGAAAGGGACTTGTAGGAGATCGGCGATTGCATCGCCCTCGACGATCCGCGTCGCGCCCTAAACTTTGTCGGCGAAATCCGGAAGCGTTGCGCCGCCATCGCCGCCCGGCCAAAGGCCGCGCCGGTCCGCGTTGAAATTATGGAAGACCTGCGAATGGCCGTGCACGGGCGCTATCTGATTTTCTACCGGCTGGCCGTGGGGGAAGTCCGCGTCGAACGCATTCTCCACGGCGCCCGCGACATCAAGCGGTTGCTTGGATTGAAAGAGAATTAATACCAAGGCTCGGCAATCATGCCAAAGGGCGTTATGAGTGACTCAATAACGCCCTTTGGCAAGCGCGACCGCGCGCCGGGCCGAATGGCCCGTAAGCCAAGGGCGCGGACGCGCCCGCCCGGCGTCTGAGGGAACACCGGCCACCGGTCATTTCTAATGACCGGTGGTATCAGTAGTCTTCATCCAGCAGCGGAAAGGCGCTGAGGGTGTGCGCCGGGGCCACCGGCGGGGCGGCATGCAGGTAGGTTTCGTCCAGTTCGGCGTACCCGGTGACCCCCAGAAGCCCCAGGCAGGTGCGGATTTCGATCTCCAGCAGTTCCAGCGCCCGGACGATGCCGGCTTGGCCGGCGGCCGCGATGCCGAGGCCCAGCAGCCGGCCGATGCCGACCGCGTCGGCGCCCAACGCCATCGCCTTGACCACGTCGGTGCCGCGCATGATGCCGCCGTCGACGATGACCGTGGCCTTGCCGCCCACTTCGGCGACGACTTCGGGCAGGAAGTCGATGCTGGCCCGGCCGTGGTCGAGCTGCCGGCCGCCGTGATTGGAAACGTAGATTCCGTCGACGCCGCAGGCGACGGCCCGGGCCGCGTCCTCGGCGGTGGCGATGCCCTTGAGGATCAGCGCGATGTCGTGGTTGTCCCTGAACCGCTTCACGTCGTCCCAGTTAAGGCGCTCCTGGAAGATCTCGTTCTCAGCCGCCCGCCGGGCGGTGCTGAGGTATCGCTTTGAGATATCCCGCTCGCGCCGCCCGTATTGGTCCAGGTCGACGGTCAGGCAGAAGGCCGTGTAATGGGCCTCGATGGCGCGCCGGGCATGGTCGTCGATCCACTCGTCGTCGCCGCGCACGTAGAGCTGAAAGATCCGGTTGCGGCCGGGCGCCGCTTCGGCGACCTCTTCCAGGCCCGGCTGGCAAACCGACGACAGGATGGAAATGGTGCCGAATTCGGCCGCCGCCTTGGCCGCCGTGGCGCCGCCGCCGGGTTCCAGGTCCTGCAACGACCCGATCGGGGCCAGCAGGACGGGAATCCGCAGCTTTTGCCCGAACACCGTCGCTGACGGGTCGAGCCCGGAGATGTCGTTCAACACCCGGGGCCGGAAGGCCAGCGAGTCCAACCCCTGGCGGTTGCGCTTGAGCGTGGTCTCGGTGTCGGCGCCGCCCATCAGGTAGTCCCAGTGGTTGTCCTCCAGATTGTCGCGCGCCGCCTTGACGATCTCGTGCAGGGTCTGGAAGTCGTTGGCCGCCTTGTTCATCCCCGCCTCATTCGTGCAGCGGCCCGGCGGCGACGATGACGCCGTCGGCGTCGGCGTACAGGTAATCGCCGTCGTTGATGACGATGGCGCCGAAATAAAGCGCAACGCCGGTCTCGGCGATGCCGTCGTGGCGGGGGCGTTGCGGCGTCGTGCCGATGGCCTTGACGCCGAAATCCAGTTCGGCGAATTCGTGGCCGTCGCGGATGCAGCCGTTGAAGATCAGCCCTTGCCAGCCATGCCCATGGGCTTCGGCCGCGATGTTGCCGCCGCACAGGGCGCGGCGCCGCGAACCGCGCCCGTCGACGACCAGCACCTTGCCACGCCCGCCCTCGGCCAGGACGTCGCGGATGCCCTTGTTGTCCTCGTAGGTGGCGAAGGTCACCACCCGGCCGTGGAAGTGATCGCGCGCCGCGTAGTCGTTGAACGGAATCTCGCAGATCAGGACCGCGTCCCCGTGCTCGTCGCAGATGTCCGCCGTGCGGATGATGTCGTCGCCTTTGGTCATTTTCAGCCCCTCCCCGGTGCTTCGTTATTGATCGATTGCCGGCCAACATACGGTGTCTTATGGTGAGCCGCAATTCCCGGCCGCCGCCCAAACCATTGCCAGGCCGGAAAAAAGGTTCAACTCAGGGGAGGGAAAACCGCCGTGAGCCAATTCGCCATCTTCGTCACCATCAAGCTGAAACCCGGAACGGCGGACGCCTTCCAAGCGTTGATCCTGGACAACGCCGAGGCCGCCGTCAGGGACGAGCCCGACTGCCTTCAGTTCCAGGTCATGACCGCCGAGGACGACCCGGAGACGTATTTCTTCTATGAGGTCTATACCGGCGCCGAGGGCCTGGAGAATCACCGCGAGACCCCCCATTACAAGAAATACATGGCCGCCGCCGAGGACATGATCGCCGAGCGCTCGATCCAGCGCTGCGACCTGCTCGCCGTCTACCCTTAAATCCCCAAACTCAATCCTAAGGCAAAAGAATCATCGCCCCGGTGGTGTCGCGGCTTTCCAGGTCGGCGTGCGCCCGGGCGGTATCGGCGAGGGCATAGCGGGCGGTAATCTCGACCTTCACCGTGCCGTCCCTGAGCACCCCGAAGACGGTGTCGGAAGCCTTCTCAAGGTCCTCGCGGCTGGCGATGTAGGTGGCCAGGGTCGGCCGCGTCACGGTCAGCGATTTCTTGTGCAGGTTTTGCAGCGCGAAAGGCTCCACCTGGCCCGAGGCGGTGCCGTAGTTGATGGCGTGGCCCATGGGTTGCAAGCAATCGAGCGAGCCCATGAACGTATCGCGGCCGACGGAATCGTAGACCACCGGCACGCCTTCGCCGCCGGTGATCTCCATCACCTTGTCGGCGAAGTCGTCGCGGGTGTAGACGATGGCGTGATCGACGCCCAGGCCCTTGATCAGCTCGGCTTTTTCGTCGGTGCCGACG
>JADFMB010000217.1 GCA_022564115.1 Pseudomonadota bacterium | reverse complement strand
TAGCAGCCTGAGTCCGATTTCGTGGCCGTGCTCGACCCCGATCCCTAGGTCTTCCAGGGCCTGCAACACGTCCAGATAGGACTTGCCGGTGGCGATAATGCCGAACCGGGGGTTCTTGGAATCGATGGTGACCCGGTTGAGGCCGTTGGCGCGGGCGAAGGCGAGGGCGGCGTAAATCTTGTGGCGTTGCAGGCGGTGTTCCTGATCCAGCGGCGGGTCGGGCCAGCGGATGTGAAGGCCGCCTTCCGGCATCTCGAAGTCATCCGGGATATTGATCCGCACCCGGTCCGGGTCGACGTCGACGGAGGCCGAGGAATCGACGGTGTCGGTGATGCACTTCATCCCCACCCAGCAGCCCGAATAGCGCGACATGGCCCAGCCATGGAGCCCGAAATCCAGCACGTCCTGAACGTTGGCCGGATTCAGGATGGGGATGTGGACGTCCATCAGGGCGTGTTCGCTTTGGCTCGGCACGGTGGAC
Source organism: Pseudomonadota bacterium (assembly GCA_022564115.1). GTDB lineage: Bacteria > Pseudomonadota > Alphaproteobacteria > Rhodospirillales > Casp-alpha2 > Casp-alpha2. The sequence goes on along the minus strand of JADFMB010000217.1, from coordinate 2,698 downwards.
GACTTGCATGCCGGGTCGTCCCCGGCCAGGACCAGGACGCCGCCCAAGGGCGCGGTGCCGGCAAAGTTGGCGTGGCGGAAGACGTCGCCGGAACGGTCGACGCCGGGGCCCTTGCCGTACCAGATGCCGAAGATCCCGTCGTAACGCGCGCCCTCGAACAGGCCCAGTTGCTGGCTGCCCCATAACGCCGTCGCCGCCAGGTCCTCGTTGACGCCGGGATGGAACTTGACGTGATGGTCGCGGAGCAATCCTTCGGCGCGGCCGAATTCACGGTCGATGGCGCCCAAGGGCGAACCCCGGTATCCGGTGACGTAGCCGGCGGTGTTCAGCCCGGCGGCCGCATCGCGGCGGCGCTGCATCAGCGCCAGGCGCACGAGGGCCTGGGTGCCGGTCAGGAAGACACGGCCCTTATCCAATGTATATTTGTCGTCCAGCCTGACCTGAGTCAGTGGCATCGGCCGAATCCCCTGGGTTTTGCCCGGCGTTTCGTCCATTCGTTGTTGGTTTCAGCGTAATACGAGGCCCGGCCGCTTACAATCACCAGGCAGGGGGCCAGAGGGAATTTAAAAGAATTGAAGGAAATCAAGCGGCTTGGGGACGATAAAATGGCGTAGGGCGGGGCTTTCCCGAAACGAAATTTCCGCCTCTGGGTCGGGAAGGGCGTTCAAAAAAGATATCCGAGGCTGATGGGATTCCCGGTCGACGTGAAAGTTCAGGTCGGGAAAGATGTTTCTCTGGCCCTCGATGCGGAATTTCGCCTTCGTTCCGGCTTTTTGAGCCTCCCCTCAACGGAAAACCCTACAATGGGATGATTTTTACCGCCCGAGCGGGTATACGGGTGCGGCTTAACGGAGTCCCGGATTTCTTCAGATGACGGTTTTGGTTACCGGCGCCGCCGGCTTCATCGGTTTTCACACCTCGCTTGCCTTGCTGGACAGGGGCGACGACGTGGTCGGCATCGACAACGTCAACGACTACTACGACGTCCCATTGAAGGAAGCGCGGCTGAAGGCGTTGAGCGAACGCGACGGCTTCACCTTCGAACGCACCGACATCGCCGACAGGGAGGCCATGGGCGGCCTGATCGCCAGGCACGAAGGCATCACCCGGGTCGTTCAACTGGCGGCCCAGGCCGGAGTCCGGTATTCCCTAATCGATCCTTATGCCTACACCCGCGCCAACGTCGAAGGACAGTTGGTGGTCCTCGAAGCCTGCCGGAAGCTGGAAAAGCTGGATCACTTCGTCTTCGCCTCCTCCAGTTCGGTTTACGGCGGCAACACCAAACTGCCTTTTTCCGTCAACGATCCGGTCAACACGCCGCTGTCGCTTTATGCGGCGAGCAAACGGTCCATGGAGCTTATGTCGCACAGCTATGCCCACGTTTACCGGATGCCGCTGACGGGGCTGAGATTCTTCACCGTTTACGGCCCCTGGGGGCGGCCGGACATGGCGGCCTTCATCTTCATCCGCAAGATTCTGGCCGGCGAGGCGATCCCGGTGTTCAACAACGGCGACATGCGCCGCGATTTCACCTACATCGACGATATCGTATCCGGCGTCATGGCATGCCTGGACAAGCCGCCGGCGGTGACCGAGGGTGAGCCGCCCTACCGGCTCTACAACATCGGCAACAATACCTCGGAGCCGCTGATGCGGTTCATTTCCATCCTCGAGGAGGCGCTCGGCAAAAAGGCCGAGATCGATTTTCAGCCCATGCAGACCGGGGACGTGCCCGAAACCTGCGCCGACATCACCGAAACGAAACGGGACTTCGGCTTCAAGCCCGAAACCTCCATCGACGAAGGCCTGCCCCGGCTGGTCGAATGGTATCGGGACTTTTACCGGGTTTAGTATCCCTGTCCTTTTTCCGAGGCGCGTATGCTCCCTCATTTGGCGTTGATGTTTCTGTTGGCCTTGATTTGGAGTTCATCCTTCATGGCCATCAAGGTCGGCGTGGAATCGATCCCGCCGATGACCCTCGCCGCCGTACGGGTGATCCTCGCCGCCGTGATCCTTTACGGCGCCACGCGCCTGCGGGGCGAACGCCTGCCCGGCGGGTTGCGGTTCTGGACGTTTTGTTTCCTGCTCGGCGTTATCGGCAACGGCCTGCCGTTCACCCTGATTGGCTGGGGCGAGCAACGGATATCAAGCGGCCTGGCGGCGATCCTGATGTCGGTGATGCCGCTGGCGACCATCGTCATGGCCCATTTCTTCACCGCCGGCGACCGCATGACGCCGGCCAAGTGGGCGGGCGTCGTCATCGGGTTCGCGGGCATTGTCGTCCTTGTCGGACCGGAGGCGTTTAAGGGTCTGGGCAGTGACGTCTGGCGTCAGCTCGCGGTCGCCGGCGGGGCGCTGTGCTATGCCGTCGCCGTGATTCTGGCCCGCAACACGCCGCCGGCGCCGCTGATCGCGCGCTCCGCCGCGGTAATGATCATGGCCTGTCTGGTGATGGTGCCGGCGGCCCTCGTCGCCGAGGCGCCCTGGGCGATCGAACCGGACGCGGATTCGGTGGCGGCGGCTGTCTACCTGGGGCTATTCCCGACCGCCTTTGCGACCATCATCTTTTTTTATTTGGTGCAAATGCGGGGCGCCAGCTTCATGGCTTTCGTCAACTACCTGATTCCCGTCTTCGGCGTTCTTTGGGGCGTGGCGTTGCTGGCCGAACCCGTCAGGGCGATGGAGGTGGTGGCACTGA
>JADFMB010000216.1 GCA_022564115.1 Pseudomonadota bacterium | reverse complement strand
GGACCTGGCATTTCACTGCGTCGCGCTGGCGCACATCGACCCCGCGTTCGCCAAGTACCAGCTGATCCTGCTGTGCCGGGAGTGGTTCCAGCACCCTGGGGGTGCACTGCCCGCTTACGAGTGGGACTTCGGTGACGTGAACCCGCCGGTGCAGGCGTTGGCGGCCCTCGAGGTGTTCGCCGTGGACGGCGCCCGGCTGCGGGGCATTTGAGCGGGCCGGGCCGGCGGGCCCCCCGGCGATTTATGGTTTTTCCGATCCGCTCCCGCCTGTGTACAATGCGCTCATCCGATAAAAGATGAAATCCCATTCACCTCCAGGGGGAATTCCGACGATGGCTCGATCGCTTGCATTTATCGGCACAGGGATCATGGGACGCCCGATGGCCGGGCACCTTCAGCAAAACGGCCACGAACTTTTCCTGCACGATATCGTGGACCTGCCCAAGGAACTGCTGGATGGCGGCGGCACCGCCTGTTCGTCGGGCAAGGAAGTGGCCGGGCAGTCCGAGATCATCATCATCATGGTGCCGGACACGCCGCACGTGGAAGCCGTCTTGTTCGGCGAAAACGGCGTCGCCGATGGCCTGTCCCCGGGCAAGACGGTCGTCGACATGAGTTCCATCTCGCCCATCGAAACGAAGGAATTCGCCAAGAAAATCAATGATCTCGGATGCGATTACCTGGACGCTCCCGTTTCCGGCGGCGAAGTCGGGGCCAAGAACGCGGCCCTCACCATCATGGTCGGCGGCGAGCAAAAGACCTTCGACGGGATCAAGCCGCTGTTCGATCTGATGGGCCAGAACATCACCCTGGTCGGCGGCAACGGCGACGGACAAACCTGCAAGGTCGCCAACCAGATCATCGTCGCCCTCACCATCGAGGCCGTCGGCGAGGCCCTGCTGTTCGCGTCCAAGGCCGGCGCCGACCCGGCCAAGGTCCGCGAGGCGCTGATGGGTGGGTTCGCGTCGTCCAAGATCCTCGAGGTTCACGGCGAACGGATGATCAAGCGCACCTTTGATCCCGGTTTCAGGATCGAGCTCCATCAGAAGGACCTCAATCTGGCGCTCTCGGGCGCCCGGGCGCTGGGCCTCAGCCTGCCGAACACCGCCACCGCCCAGGAACTGTTCAATGCCTGCGCGGCGCGCGGCGGCGGCACCTGGGACCATTCCGCCATGGTCAAGGCGCTGGAGCTGTTGGCCGACCACGAAGTCGCTTAAAGCAGGGAAGATTTAGGGCCCCCCGGGCATCCCTGGGCCTCCCCATGCCTCCCCGGGCCCCTACCCTTTGCGGGGGTCAGGAGCCGGATCAGGCTCGAGGTGTCCCAGCGGCCGCCGCCCATGGCCATGATCTCGGCGTAGAACTGATCGACGACGGCACTCGCCGGCAGCATGGCGCCGTTGTCGCGGGCTTCGGTCAGGGCGATTCCTAAGTCCTTGCGCATCCATTCGACGGCGAAGCCGAAATCGAACTTGTCCTCGATCATGGTCGCGGCCCGGTTGTCCATCTGCCACGATTGGGCCGCGCCCTTTGAGATCACGTCGATCACCTTGTTGGCGTCGAGACCCGCCGCCTGGGCGAAGGCGATGCCTTCCGCGAGACCTTGGACCAAGCCGGCGAAACAGATCTGGTTGACCATCTTGGTCAATTGACCGGCGCCGGCGGGACCCAGGAGAGTCACCGCCTTGGCATAGGCATTGATGATCGGCTCGGCGGCGTCGAAGTCCTTCTGCTGGCCGCCGACCATGACCGTGAGTTGGCCCCCTTCGGCCCCCGCCTGGCCGCCGGATACGGGCCCGTCGAGGAAGCCGAGGCCCATTTCCTTGGCCTTGGCGTCGATTTCGCGGGCGACGGTGGCCGACGCCGTGGTGTGATCGACGAAGATGGCGCCCTTCTTCATCCCGGCGAGAATGCCGTCGTCGCCGTAGACGACGCTCCTGAGGTCGCCGTCGTTGCCGACGCAGGCGCAGACGATATCGGCGCCGTCGGCGGCCTGGGCCGGGGTCGGGGCGCTTTCGCCGCCGTGCTCCTTGACCCAGTTTTCGGCTTTCTCGGCGGTACGGTTGTAGACGGTGACCTGGTGCCCGGCCTTGGCCAGATGCCCGGCCATGGGACCGCCCATGACGCCGAGGCCGATGAAGGCTGTTTTGGTCATCGTTCCGGCCCCCTCAGGCGTCGCTCAACAGGCGGTAGAGGGCCGAATTATCGAGCTTGCCCTCGCCTCGGGCCTGGAGGCGGGCATAAAAGGTCTCGATCAGCGCCGTCAGGGGAATCCGCGCCCCGTTGACCCGTGCTTCATCGAGGCAGATGCCCAGATCCTTGCGCATCCAGTCGCAGGCGAAGCCGAAATCGAACTTGCCGTCGACCATGATCCTGCCGCGGTTTTCCATCTGCCACGACTGAGCCGCGCCCTTGGAAATCACGTCGACGACCTGATGCGGGTCGAGCCCCGATTTGACGGCGAAATTCATCCCTTCGGCCAGCGCCTGGATGGCGCACGAGCAGCAGATCTGGTTGATCATCTTGGTCAACTGCCCCGATCCCACCGGCCCCATATGGGTGACGGCCTTGGCATAGGCCCGCATTACCGGCTCGCCGTGGGCGAAGTCTTCTTTGCTGCCGCCGACCATGACCGTGAGTTGGCCGTTTTGGGCCCCTTCCTGGCCGCCGGAAACCGGCGCGTCGAGGAAACCGACGCCATTTGCCGCCGCCGCTTCGGCCACTTCGCGGGCGACGATGGCGCTGGCCGTGGTGTGGTCGATGACCAGACTCCCCTTCCCCGCTCCCGCCAGGACGCCGGAATCTCCCAGCGTCACGGCGCGAAGGTCATCGTCGTTGCCGACGCAGGTGACGATGATATCCGCCCCCTCGGCGGCCTGGGCCGGCGTTTCGGCGCTGGTGCCGTCGTGCTCGGTGGTCCAGGCTTCGGCCTTTTTGGCGGTGCGGTTGAAAACGGTGACGTCAAAGCCGGCCTTCGAAAGATGCCCGGCCATGGGAAAGCCCATGTTGCCGAGCCCGATGAATGCGGCTTTGGTGCTGCTCATGATGGATGGTTCCGGTAAGTTGGGGTGGCCGTCGGGTTAGTTTTTTTTATGATAGCCGACGGATTATAGGCGGCGGTCCGGCAAAATCCAGCCGCTTTGTCGGTTGTTTTCGGCGGCCCTGGCGGCGTTTTTGCCGGGCCGTGGAATTTTTCGGC
>JADFMB010000052.1 GCA_022564115.1 Pseudomonadota bacterium | reverse complement strand
AAGGGGACTCGACGTGCCCTAAGAAGCCGGGAGTGGGGACCCCAAAAGCGCCCAGGGGGGCGGCTTCCCAAGCCCACCGGACGCGTTGCCCGATGCTTGTGATGCGTCGGCATCACCGCGCATCGCGCGCCTTTCCGGGCGAACTTGGGAAGCCGTCGTATGGGGTCCATAAGTTAGATTCTATCCACTAAGAGGCACATTTGGATGTATTTGGTTACCGGAGGAGCCGGGTTTATCGGCTCCAACATCGTATGGGCGCTGGAAAGCCAAGGCGCCGGCAAGGTGATCGTCTGCGACCGGCTGCGCCAGGCCGACAAATGGCGCAACCTCGCCAAGCGCGAACTCGCCGGTATCGTGCCGCCGGAGAGCCTGTTCGATTTCCTGGCCGCCAACGCCACCAACATCGAAGCGGTCATTCACATGGCCGCCATTTCGTCGACCATCGAAACCGACGTCGATTTGATCATCGACACCAATTTCCGGCTGTCGGTGGACCTTTGGCATTGGTGCACCCAGCATCGCGTCCGCTTTATCTATGCCTCGTCGGCGGCCACCTACGGCGACGGTTCCGAGGGGTTCGGCGACGACGACTCCGTGGAAGCCCTTTCCCGGTTGAAGCCTCTCAACGCCTATGGCTGGTCCAAGCATCTGTTCGACCGCCGGGTCGCCCGCATGGTCGCCGACAACGAACCCCGGCCGCCGCAGTGGGCGGGGCTGAAATTCTTCAATGTCTTCGGCCCCAACGAATACCACAAGGACCGGATGCAAAGCGTCGTTTCCCAGGTCCATGCCAATGCCGCCGACGGCCGGCCGGCGGTGCTTTTCAAGTCCCACAACCCGGACTACGCCGACGGCGGACAGCTCCGCGATTTCATCTGGATCGGCGACTGCATCGATATCGTTACCTGGCTTTTGGAAAACCAGGACGTCAACGGCATCTACAACTGCGGCACCGGCAAGGCACGGAGCTTCGAGGACCTGACGAAGGCGGTCTTCGACGCGCTAGGCAAGAAGCCGGACATCGAATACGTCGATACGCCGCCTGAAATACGCACCAAGTACCAGTATTTCACCGAGGCCAAGATGGACCGGCTGCGCGCCGCCGGCTACGACAAGCCGTTTACAACCCTCGAGGACGGCATTGGCCAGTACGTGACCGGGTTCCTCGATACCGATGACCCTTATCGATGAAGCGGGCCGCTAAGGCGGCCTGACGCACCATGACCTTTGTCATTCCTTTCCCCGTCATCGATCCGGTGCTGATCAGCTTCGGCCCGTTCGTCATCCGCTGGTACGCGCTGGCCTATATCGGAGGGCTTATGTTGGGCTGGCGGCTGATGCGCCGCCTGGTCGCGCGTCCGCCGGTGGTCGCCGATGACGCCGCCGTCGACGATTTCCTGATCTGGGCGACGCTGGGCGTGGTCCTGGGCGGACGGTTCGGCTACGTGGTTTTCTACAACCCCGGATATTATTTTGAAAATCCGCTGTCCATATTCGCCGTCTGGCGCGGCGGCATGTCGTTTCACGGCGGGCTCCTCGGCGTCATGGCGGCGACGTTGCTGTTCTGCCGCAAGCGGGGAATAGAGTTATGGCCGTTCGCCGACCGGGTCGCCTGCGTGGCGCCGTTGGGGCTGTTTTTCGGCCGCCTGGCCAATTTCATCAACGGCGAGCTGTTCGGGCGCGTCACCGACGTGCCCTGGGCGATGGTCTTTCCCCGTGGCGGCCCCGATCCCCGCCACCCGAGCCAGATTTACGAGGCCCTGGGCGAAGGGGCGATCCTGTTCGCCGTCCTGCTGTGGCTGGCGGGCAAGGAGACGCTGCGCCGGCGCACGGGCTATTTGACCGGAGTCTTTTTGGCCGGGTACGGGGCGGCGCGCACCGTGGCCGAGGTTTTCCGCCAGCCCGACGCGCATTTGGGCTTCCTGAGTTTCGGCACCACCATGGGGCAATGGCTGTCGGCGCCGCTGCTGGTGGCGGGGCTGGTCCTGATGTTCAGGGCGCGGCCGGAAAACAATACCTAAGAGCACTGAAAATGAATCATGGAGACGGCTTACCTGGGTTTTCGGCTAGGAGCGCCCCCGGGGGCCACAGGGGGTGTCCCCCCGGAAATAGTAATGCGGGGGGCGCCTCCGCGACCCCTGGGCGACGCGATGCGGGACATCGCGAGCCGCGGGCGACGCCGTCCGAAAGCCCAGGCAAGTCTCCGTTCCGGTCGCTTCCGCGACACGCCGGAGGGCGTCCGAAAGTCTTGACGATGTACCGCATCGCCTACGATTTCCCTCCTACCCGGCGCGGCGCGGAAGCGATCTCCATAGGTCATTATCCGTGCTCTTTGGTATATCCCCGATGACGGCCCTGGCCGATCACCTGAGGGACCGGATCGCCGAGGATGGCCCCTTGAGCGTCGCCGAATACATGGACGCCGCCCTGACCCATCCCCGGCTCGGCTATTACATGAGCCGCGATCCCTTCGGCCGCGGCGGCGATTTCATCACCGCGCCCGAAATCAGCCAGATGTTCGGCGAGCTGATCGGGTTGTGGTGCGCCGTCCAATGGCGGGCCATGGGCGGGCCGGACCCGGTCAACCTGGTGGAGCTGGGGCCGGGGCGCGGCACCCTGATGGCCGACATGCTCCGCGCCGGGGGCGGCGCCGAGGGGTTCGTGGAATCGTTGTCGGTATCGCTGGTGGAAATCAGCCCGGTGCTGAAGACGGTCCAGGAAGACGCCCTGGTGGGGGCGAAGAACGTGCTAAAGGCCCGCTCCCTGCAATGGTGGAGCGATTTTTCCGAAGTCCCGGAAGGGCCGCTGCTCATTGTCGCCAATGAATTCCTCGACGCGCTGCCGGTACGCCAATTCCAGAAGACTTCCGAAGGCTGGCGCGAGCGGATGGTCGGAGTTTCCGATGACCAGAAAGAATTTCGATTTGTCCTCGCCGACGGTCCGCCGGAAGACGGCGCCATCCCGCCGGACCTTTCGGGGGCCGGGGCCGGGGCCGGCGCCATGGCTGGCGACGGCGATATCATTGAGGTCCGGCCGGCGGCGGCGGCCCTGGCCGAGGCCATCGCCGGACGCCTGGCCCGGCAACCGGGGGCGGCCCTGTTCATCGATTACGGCCACGCGGAAAGCGCCGTCGGCGATACCCTGCAGGCGGTCAAGGACCATGAATACCGCGATCCCCTGACCGCGCCGGGCGAGGTGGACCTGACGGCGCATGTGGATTTCGCCGCCTTCGGCCGCGCCGCCGCCGGGGCCGGAGCACGAGTCCTGGGTCCCATCGGCCAGGGGGCGTTCCTGGAGGCGCTGGGAATCGGAGCCCGCGCCGAAGACCTGATGGCGGCGGAACCGGCCCAAGGCCGGGAAATCGAAGCCGCCCTTGCGCGCCTCACTTCCGAAGACGCCATGGGGCGGTTGTTCAAGGTGATGGCGCTGGTCAGCCCCGGCCTGGCGCCGCCGCCGGGGTTCGAGGTGGGACCGCCGCAAAAAGGCCTTATACCAACGCCGCCGTTTGGTGAATAATGAGGCCATGATCACCACCCAGGCGTTGAGCGGGAAAAGCCGGGTCCGGCACGGGTTCTTCACCCGCGAAGGCGGCGTCAGCGAAGGGCTTTTCGCTTCCCTCAACTGCGGTTTCGGGTCCGGCGACAATCCCGACCACATTACCGCCAACCGCTCGCTCGCCATGCGGCGTCTGGGCCTGGAGGGCGACGACTTGGTGACCCTGTTCCAGGTCCATTCGGCCGACGTGGCGGTGGTCGACAAACCCTGGAACCCGGGCCAGGCCCCCCGGGCCGACGCCGCCGTGACCCGGCGGCCGGGAATCGCCTTGGGCATTCTGACCGCCGACTGTGCCCCGGTGCTGCTGGCCGACGGCGAGGCGGACGTCATCGGCGCCGCCCATGCCGGTTGGCGCGGCGCCTTGGCGGGCATCGTCGAAGCCACCGTCGAGGCGATGTGCGTCCTCGGCGCCGAACGGGGGCGGATCGGCGTTGCCATCGGGCCCTGCATCCAACAGGACTCCTACGAGGTGGGGGCGGAATTGCGCGCCGAATACCTAAGCGCCTCGGCTTTGAGCGGGGATTTCTTCAAGCCCTCGGACCGCGACGGCCATTTCATGTTCGACCTGCCCGGCTATTTGGGCCGCCGCCTGGAGGACCTGGGGCTGAAGTCGGTGGAAGGTTCGGACGAAGACACCTGCGCCGACGAGACCCGGTACTTCAGCTACCGGCGGGCCACCCGGCGCCGGGAAAAGGACTATGGCCGGGGCTTGGCCGCCATCGTCCTGACCGGGTAGGGGAATAGCACGATGCCCCATATGGCCATCCTGGTGATTGCTCTTTTAATCGCGTTGATGGTTTCCTGCGTGTTTATGTAGGCGGTTGGACCATGCCAATTTTATTCATGCGACGGCGGTTTTTGGTTCCGGCACTTGCCTTGGCCCTGGCGGTCTTGACCGCCGCCTGCGGGCCGCTGCCGAGGCCCTTCAAGCCGCCGCCGGAATCCTCCTTCAACCCCCTGGTCAGGGAAGTCGCAACCTCGGGAATCTGGATTCAGACCATCGACGGCGTATCGCTGCCGATGTCGAAACTGTTGGCCGAGGCGATGGCCGAGGGATTCGGAAATTACAGCATCGGCACCACAACCCAGAGCCGCGGCAACAGCCGTTACCGGCTGAAGGGACGGGCCAGAATCAACGACGACGACCCGTCGCTTCCCTATGTGGCGCTGATCCATTGGACCCTTTTCGATTACGACGGCAAGGTCATCGGCACCGAGACCCAGGGCGTCATCGCCACCCGCCGGGATTGGGATTACGGCTCGCCCAATGTCATCAGGGAAATCGGCGACACCGGCTCGGAAATCATCGCCGACATGATCGACAAGGAGGATCAGAACCTAAAGCCCGTCCGTCCCCGGTTGGCCGGGTTGTGGGTCAATCCGGTGACCAACGCTCCCGGCGACGGCGATAAGTCATTGACCCGGGCCATCAAGGCGGCGATCAAGGGCGCCGGAATCGCCGTTGCCGGGGAGAAACGCTACGCCGAGTTCGTCCTCGACGGCCGGGTCCGCGTGGACCCGCCGAACGACAACCTGCAACGGGTGGAAATCATTTGGACGGTGCTGACCCCCGATGGCCGGGAAATCGGCCGCGCCACACAGAAAAACCTGGTCGAGACCGGCACCTTCGCCGGTCCCTGGGGCGAGGTTGCCCAGGTCGTTGCCGACGCCGCCCTGGAGGGAATCCAAGGCGTGCTTCGGGCCGTCGTGGCGCCCCGATTCCGCTTCGGGCGGCCAGACCGGGTCCTGAAAACCGATATTTTCCCCGGCGGCGGCCATGAACCCCTGCCGCCGCCGACACTGCAACTGGAAGGGCTGGAGCCTTCGAAAAAGAATCCATAAAATCAATGGATTATATCTAAACCAGCCGATCGGCCCCGGTCTCCTCCAACCACCGCCGGCGGTCGTTTCGCCGCCCCCGGCATCGATCGGCGTCCCCGTTTTAAGTGAAATGGGGCCGGCTTTTTGATAGATTCATCTGGGCAATTCGATTCGCGGGTTTTCCGGCTTTGAACAAAGATGGGCCGGCTTCCGCGGCTGTTTGAAATTGGCGTTCTGGGCGCCGGAGAAATCCTAAGTCCTTCCGCGGTTCAGGGAATGAAACGCTACTTTCGCACACTGCTTACAGCTCTTTTCGCCGCCGCTGGCCTTGGCGCCTGTTCGGCGGGCGACCCGGCAACGGCCCCGGGCGGTCGTGCCTTAACGGACGCTTCCCAAGGCTTCGCGGCCGAGGTCGATTCCTCGAAACTGATTTTCGTCGTCCCCGTCGAGGGCATGAACGGCCCCGCCCGTCTGGTGCTCGCCGACGCCATTGCCGCCTCGCTCCGGGACGCCCGCAAGCCCGCCATCCTGACCGAAAAAGCCAACGCGATGGGGCCCACCATCGCCGGGCGCATCGTCGACGTCGAAGAACGCGATTCCGTCGTCTGGGTGACGGCGGTATGGGAATTGCGCGCTCCTTACGGGACCGCCGTCGCCGAATACCGCCAACAGGTGGTAGCCGATTCGCGGCTTTGGATGGCCGGGTCGGCGGAAGCCATCAATCTGCTGGTTTTCGACGCCGGTCCCAAAATCGTCGCCATGGTGCACGATTACGTCAGTCCCGCGGCCCCGGCCCCGGGTGGCCAAACGCCACCGCCGGGGGCCCCGCCGCTGGCCGTTGACCCTCAAGCGCCGATGCCGGGCGTTATCGAGGCCCCTTCCGCGGAGCCGGCTCCGATGCTGGCCCTGGGGGCGGAACAGGCGGTGCCTGTGCAATCGAAAAGCCGGGCGGTGGCGGCATTGACGTCCCAGGCGCCCAAAAAGGCGTCCAAAAAGGCCAAGAAGGGTAAAATAAAGAACAAGCAAAAGTCGAAAAAAACCGGCAAGCCGACGGTGTTGAAAAAAATCCCGCAACCGCAGAAGCGCAAGCCCAAACCAAAGCCTAAATCCCCGGGCAAGGGAAAGCCCGTGCTTCTGCCGGTTCCCGGCCAAGGGCCGGGCCCCATCATCGCCAATCCGCCGCCGGTAACCTGGAAGCGGCCGGCGTTCCTGATCCGCCAAGTCCAGGGCGCCCCCGGCGACGGTAACAAGGCCTTGACCGAGGCGATGAAGAAGGCCCTTCGCGACAGGGACATGACCGTCACCGAGGACCCCCGCCAGGCGGGATTCGTCATCGAGGGCCGGGTCGAGATCAGCGCCCCCGTCGGCGGCCGCCAACAGGCGAAAATCGTCTGGTCCGTCAACACCATGACCGGCGAGGAAGTCGGCAAGGCGGTGCAGGAGAACCAGGTCAAGGCCGGGAGCCTCAACGGCTCCTGGGGCCGGATCGCCGAAATCGTTTCCAACGCCGCCGTCGCCGGCATCCAGGAATTGTTCGGCATCGAATCCAGAAAATCGTCACGACGTTCGGAACTACCGAAATTTTCCGGCGGCCCCGACCTGCCGCAAGTGCCGGGCCGCGCGCCCCCACCGCCGAAATGACCCGGCTCAATCGCTTTAACCTTGGGCCGGCCGGGACCACCCGACGGTGCCGCCCGCGGGGCGGGGAATCACGTTTACAGCGGTATGGCGGGCTGGTAAATTCCGCCGCGTCCAAAGCCCCGGGAATTGTCGGAACCATCGGGAAACCACCGATGGCTGCTTGGGAACCTGCCGAAGTGATCAAAGCAAGATGAAAATTCTATCGGGTAACAGCAATCGTCCCCTGGCCGAGGCGATTGCCGCCTCAATCGACCTGCCCCTGACCAAAGCCTCAATGCGGCGGTTTTCGGACATGGAAGTGTTCGTCGAGATCGAGGAAAATGTCCGCGGCGAGGACGTTTTCGTCATCCAGTCGACATCGTATCCCGCCAACGACAACCTGATGGAGTTGCTGGTGGCGCTGGATGCGCTCCGGCGCGGTTCGGCCCGGCGCATCACCGCCGTCATTCCCTATTTCGGCTACGCCCGCCAAGACCGGAAATCGGGCCCCCGGACGCCGATTTCGGCGAAACTGGTGGCCAACCTGATAACCGAGGCCGGCGCCGACCGGGTGCTGACGATGGACTTGCACTCCGGCCAGATCCAGGGATTTTTCGATATCCCGACGGACAACCTCTACGGCGCCCCGGTGATGGTCAAGGATATCGAGAAAAAGCTTAACGGCGATGACCTGATGATCGTGTCGCCGGACGTCGGCGGCGTGCTGCGCGCCCGCGGGCTGGCCAAGCGGCTGAACGCGGACCTGGCGATCGTCGACAAGCGGCGCGAAAAAGCCGGCGTTTCCGAAGTCATGAACATTATCGGCGACGTCAAGGGCCGGCGCTGCGTGCTGGTCGACGATATCGTCGATTCCGCGGGCACCTTGTGTAATGCCGCCGAGGCGTTGATGGAAAAGGGCGCGACCTCGGTGCACGCGTACGTGACCCACGGGGTTCTGTCGGGCGGCGCCGTCGCCCGGGTGTCGTCGTCGCCGTTGGAAAAGTTGGTCATCACCGACAGCATCCAGAGCACCGAGGCCGTCCGCGTCTCGCACAATATCGACCAGTTGACCATCGCCCCGCTGATGGCCGAGGCGATCCGCCGGATCAGCGAGGAATCGTCGGTCTCAAGCCTGTTTGATTAATCGATTCGATCGACTTCATTGATTGACCCCAAGGGCCGGGAAAGGTATGTATCCCCGGCCTCGAGAGAGGCGGAAGCCGAGGAGTTTCATGACATGGCCCAAGCAACGGCACTGGCCGCCGAATTGCGTGAAGGCACCGGCAAGGGCGCGGCCCGGGCGATCCGCCGCGCCGGCCGGGTTCCGGGCGTGATTTACGGCAACAAGGAAGAATCGGTGCTGATTTCCATCGACCCCCTGGACCTGCTGCAGCAACTCAGGGGCCCCGGCTTCTTCGCCCGCGTGTTCGAGATCGAGATCGGCGGCAAGAAACACCGGGTGCTGGCCCGCGACCTGCAGGTAGACCCGGTCACCGACCGCCCCATCCATGTCGATTTCATGCGCTTCAGCGAGGCCACCCGGCTCAACATCGACGTCCAGGTGGTGTTCGAAAAACACGAGGAAAGCCCCGGCCTCAAGCGCGGCGGCGTGCTCAACATCGTCCGTCACACGGTCGAGATGCACTGCAAGCCGGATTCGATTCCGGAAAGCATCTTCGTCGACCTGACCGGGCTGGACATCGGCGACAGCCTCCATATCAGCGCCGTCGAACTGCCCGAGGACGTGGAACTGACCGTCACCGACCGTGACTTCACCATCGCCACCATCGCCGCGCCGACGATCCTGGTCGAGATCGAGGAAGAGGAAGAAGACGAGGAAGGCGAAGAGGGTCTCGAAGGCGAAGAGGTCGAGGGCGAAGAGGTCGAGGGTGAAGGCGAGGAGGGCGAAGCCGCAGAGGGTGAAGAAGGCGAGGCCAAGGCCGAAGGCGAGGAAAAAGCCAAGGGCAAAAAGGACTCCAAATAACCCGCCACCGCCGGAGTGCGAGCCATGCTGCTGCTGGTTGGACTGGGAAACCCGGGCACCGGGTACGCAAAGCACCGTCACAACATCGGTTTCATGGCCGTCGACACAATCGTCCGCCGCCATGGCTTGGGGCCGTTCCGGGCCAAGTTCCGTGGCCTGGCCGCCGGGGGGGAAATCTCGGGCCGCAAGGTCCTGGCCCTGAAGCCCGAAACCTTCATGAACGAATCGGGCCAATCCGTCGAAGCGGCGCGCGCGTTTTATAAAATCCCGCCCGAGGACGTCATCGTCTTCCACGACGAAATCGACCTTGCGGCCGGCAAGGTGCGGGTCAAAAGGGGCGGCGGCCACGCCGGGCACAACGGGTTGCGCTCCATCCACGCCCACATCGGCCCCGATTACAGCCGCGTGCGCCTCGGCATCGGCCACCCCGGAGACAAGGACAAGGTCACGGGGCACGTACTCAAGAACTTCGCCAAGGCCGACGCCCCGTGGGTGGAAAAGGTACTCGACGCGCTCGCCGAACACGCCGGGCTTTTGATCGAGGGCGAGGATTCCGCCTATATGAGCAAGGTGGCCCGGGCGGTGAAGCCGCCGAGGCCGAAAAAGCCGGCGCCCGCCGAGGCGGCGTCAAGGCAGGAAGAAAACGGCGGCGATGGGGTTTAACTGCGGCATCGTCGGGCTTCCCAACGTCGGCAAATCGACGCTGTTCAACGCCTTGACTGGGTCCCAGGCGGCGGAGGCGGCCAATTTTCCGTTTACCACCATCGAGCCCAACATCGGCCGGGTCGCCGTCGCCGACGGCCGCCTGGACGCCATCGCCGATATCGTCAAGCCGCGACAGGTGGTGCCGACGCAACTCGAATTCCTCGATATCGCCGGGCTGGTGAAAGGGGCATCCCAGGGCGAGGGGCTGGGCAACCAGTTCCTGGGCCAAATCCGCGGGGTCGACGCCCTCTGCCACGTGCTGCGCTGTTTCGAAGGGGGCGACGTCGCCCACGTCACCGGCGCCCCCGATCCCGTCGGCGACGCCGAGACGGTGACCACGGAACTGATGCTGGCCGACATCGAAAGCCTATCGCGGCGGTCCGAGGCCCTGGTCAAGAAAACCCGGGGCGGCGATAAGGCGGCGGCGGCGGAATTGAAGTTGGCGGAACAGGCGATGGGATTGCTGGAGGAAGGGAAGCCGGCGCGTCTGTTGGAGTTGGCGGCGGAGAATGCGAAGGTCTTCAAGGTCCTTGGCCTGTTGACGGCGAAGCCGGTGCTGTACATCCTCAACGTCGACGAGAACGCCGCCGCCGATGGCAACGAATTGAGCGCCAAGGCCGCCGCCATGGCCGAAGCCGAGGGCGCCGGGGCGGTGGTGATCTCGGCCAGGATCGAGGACGAGGTGGCGCAGCTTTCCGACCCGGCCGAACGGGTGGAGTTCCTTAAGAGCCTGGGATTGGCCGAAACCGGGCTGGTCCGGGTCATTGCCGCCGGTTACCGGCTTTTGGGGTTGATTACGTTTTTTACCGCTAACGAGAAAGAGGCCCATGCCCGGACGTTGCCCTCGGGCGCCACGGCCCTTGACGCGGCGGGCCAAATCCACACCGATTTCGCCCGCGGGTTCATCTGCGCCGAGACCATTTCCCATGACGATTTCATCGGCCTCGGCGGTGAACAGGCGGCCAGGGACGCCGGCAAGATGCGCGCCGAAGGCCGCGATTATAAGGTCCAGGACGGCGACTTGCTGTTGTTCCGGTTCAACGTTTAGTCCTCACTTTCATAATTCCATGACCCGCAGGACGCCCTGGGGTATCTGTATCTGGAGAAGGCGAGGTAGGGGGGAAAGGAAACTTTTAATTCGTGGCCGGCAAGGAATTTTCCGTCTTTGATTTTTCGGGTTCCTTGCGGTCAGGCACCAGCGGTTCGCCCGAGGCCTGTTTGGTCTTGATTTCCTTGACGGTCGCCTCAAGTGCGAGAAAACGTTCCGGTGTTGTCGGGTGGGTGCTCTTGAACTTAATGCTTTCGGGGGATTTAGACGCCATTCGCCGCCAAAAATTCGGCGCTCCCTCTATTTCAAGATTCGATAACGCCATTGCGTACAGGCCCACATAATCAGCTTCCTGTTCGAATTCGACGGAATAGACTCCGGCACCTGCTTTGGCGCCAAGTTCCGCAAACTGGCCTTGGGTATTGGCACCGAGGGCGGCAAATATAAGATCAATTACAAAACCGCCGGCCGCCCCTGCTAAGGCGTTCTGTTGTTTTGCATCAATGTGCTTCATCGTGTTGTGGGCCAGCTCATGCGACAGGACTAGGGACAGTTCTTTGTCATTCCTGGCGAATTCCATCATGCCGCGGGTGACGATGATATTCTTGCCGTCGGCGTAGGCGTTGACGATATCCGTGGGTTCCAGGATGGCGGGGTAATCGCAAGCGGACACGGCTTTGACGGAAACGGTGCGTTGTTTTCCCTCCTGCACCAGGTAGATCGATATTGAATCCTTGTTTTTCTCCAGAAGCTCGTTCAACTTTTCCCGGACTTTTTTGACCGCGCCATCGCCAATCGGCAATGGCCAGTCCTCGATGGCGGTCAATACGTCTCCCGGTTCCATGCCCGCCTTTGCCGCTGGAGAGCCAGAAATGACATTTGATACCTTCACGACATTACTAACCCCGTAAAGGTTAGCGGCGGCTTCTCGCCATTCCTTTTTCATCGATTGCCTATTCCAGATCGACAATCCCAAAATATTTCGTTTCTTTTCCCCACAAAGGGAAACCGCGCCGGTAAGAATTTTGTGGGAGAGTTCCGAAAGACGGCGTTCTTCGGCAATGATATCGCGGAGGGCGATTTCGCTTTGCTTTTTCGCCTCGATTTCCGCGAGAACGGGGTTAATCTTGACCGACTTTGTCGTGGGGGCTGCGCATCCCACCAGTAAGATCAAAGCACCGACGATAAATCGTTTCATGGGTTGCCTCTCATCCCCCGGTTGTGTTCGCACTTTTTTTACCATAACCAATCGCCCAATTGTTGTCGAGGCGAAGATGTGGGCACTCTCCCTGAAGAGCTTTATCGCCGGGGCCAATCCGCGCTACCTTAGCGCGGCAAAAACAAAGGGAGGACCCCATGGGCGAGACCATCACCTTAACCGCCGCCGATGGCCACCAATTCAGCGCCTACCGGGCCGAGCCGTCAGGGGAAGCAAACGGCGAGGCGAAAGGCGGCCCCCGGGGGGCGGTCGTCGTCATTCAGGAAATTTTCGGTGTCAACGGCCATATCCGCGACGTCACCGACGGATACGCGGGGCAAGGATATTTATCCATCGCGCCGGCCCTCTTCGACCGCTTCGAGCGGGGGGTCGAACTCGACTACACCGACGAGGGCATGGCCGTCGGCCGCGAATACAAGGCCCAGGGCAACGAAAATCTCGATTCCGTCATGGCCGACGTGCAAGCGGCCCACGATTCGGTTGCCGGGGCCGCCCCGGGGAACAATAAGGTCGGAATCACCGGCTATTGCTGGGGCGGGGTCGTCGTCTGGGCCGCCGCCTGCCGGCTCGATTTCGCCGCCGCGGCTTGCTACTACGGTGGCGGCATCGTCGACCTCAAGGACGAGACGCCGAAATGCCCGACGATCCTGCATTTCGGCAAGGATGACGCCTCGATCCCGATGGACGACGTGGACGCCATTTCGGCCGCGCATCCGGACCTGGCCGTCTACGTCTATGACGCCGGGCATGGTTTTAACTGCGACCGCCGCGCCAGTTTCGACGAGGAAAGTGCCAAGACCGCACTCAAGCGCACCCTCGAACTGTTCGCCGGGAACGTCGGCTGATGGCCGGGGCGGACAAGACCCCCGGTACGCCACCCGTCATCGGCGTCATCGGCGGCAGCGGCGTCTACGACATCGACGGGCTGGAAAACACCCGTTGGGAAGCGGTCGCGTCGCCCTTCGGCGAGCCGTCGGAAGAGCTTCTGATGGGCGAACTGCCGACGGACCGGGGAGCGCAGAAGATGGTGTTCCTGCCCCGCCACGGCCGCGGCCACCGCATCCCGCCCAGCGAGCTTAACTACCGCGCCAACATCGATTGCCTGAAGCGCGCCGGGGTCACCGAGATCATCTCGCTTTCGGCCTGCGGGTCGTTCAGGGAGGAACTCGCCCCCGGAACCTTCGTCATCGCCGATCAGTTCATCGACCGCACCTTCGCGCGCCAGAAAAGCTTCTTCGGCACCGGACTGGTGGCCCATGTGGGGCTGGGGCATCCGGTGTGCCCGCGCCTCGGCGACGCCATCGAGGAAGCGGCCAAGGGGCTCGCCATCCCATGCCGGCGCGGCGGCACGTATCTGGCCATGGAAGGGCCGCAGTTCTCGACCCTGGCCGAATCCGAGCTCTACCGGTCCTGGGGCTGCGACGTCATCGGCATGACCAACATGCCCGAGGCCAAGCTCGCGCGGGAAGCCGAGATGTGTTACGCCACCGTCGCCATGGTCACCGATTACGACTGCTGGCACCCGGACCACGACCACGTCACGGTGGATGCCATCATCAAGGTGCTGCTGGCCAACGCCGACAATGGCCGGGCGCTGGTCAAGGAGGTGGCGCCGGCGCTTTCCGGCCGAACCGGGGCCTGCGAGGCCGGCTGCCACACGGCGCTGGATGACGCCATCATCACTGGGCCCGACGCCCGCGATCCGAAGATGGTCGAGAAACTTTCGGCCGTCGCCGGACGGGCGCTGAGGGTCGGGCCGTGACCGAGGCGGCAAAGGAATCGGCGCCGGCCAGGCGAATCCCGCCGCCGGTGGTGTTCCTGGGCGCGCTGGTGGCCATGGGGGCGCTGCATCAACTGGTGCCCGGGTCCGAGGTCGTGCCCGAACCCTGGAACTGGCTTGGCTGGGTCCCCTTCGGGCTCGGCTTCGCGGTCGCCTTCTGGGTCAAGTTCCGCTTCGACCGGGCCGGCACCCCTATCCGGCCGTTCGAGCCATCAACGGCGCTGGTCACCGACGGACTGTTCGCCTGGAGCCGCAACCCCGTCTACGTCGCCATGATCGCGGCCCTCGCCGGCATCGCCGTGGTCCTGGGGACGGCCATGCCCTTCCTGGTCATCCCGGTGTTCGCCTGGAATATCCAGCGCCGCTTCATCGAAGCGGAAGAGCCGATGCTGGAAGAAGCCTTCGGCGACGAATACCGAGCCTACAAGGCCCGGGTCCGGCGCTGGCTCTGAAAACAAGGAGACATCGACATGCCCAAGGCTTATTGGATCGCCGCCTATGACTCCATCAACGACCCCGACAAGCTGAAAGCCTATGCCGACGCCGCCCGTCCGGTGCTTGGCGAGTTCGGCGGCCAAATTCTTGCCCGGGGCGGGCGCTCGGTCGCTTTCGAGGGCAACGAGAAGGTCCGCATCGTCGTCGTCGAATTCCCGGACCTTGAGTCGGCGGAAGCCTGCTATGCGTCGGACGGCTACCGGGCGGCGAAGGCGAAGCTGGAAGACGGCGGCGTGCGCGACCTGTTCGCCGTCGAGGGCGTGGAATAGCTTTTCATGAAGGTTGACGGCAAACCTTTCCGCACCATCTGGCCGGCCGACGACGGCTGGGCGGTGGAGATCATCGACCAGACCAAACTGCCGTTCGCGTTCGTTATCGTGCGGATGGAAAGCCTCGACGACGCGGCCCATGCCATCCGCGACATGCGGGTCCGCGGCGCGCCGCTGATCGGGGCGACGGCGGCCTACGGCATCCAATGGGCGGTCTGGGGCGAGAATCCCGCGATGTTCCATGTGGTGAACGTGTTGCTCCATGGAGTCGTCACGGCACTCGTGGTGCTGGTGCTGGCCGAAATCGCGCCTCTCTGGCTCGCGTTCGTGGCCGGACTGCTTTTCGCGGCCCATCCGGTTCATGTCGAGGCGGTGGCAAACGTGGTAGGGCTGGCCGAGGTTCTTTCGTCGGCTTTTTTTCTGGGCGCTTGCCTCGTCTTTCTCCGGGCAGGGCAGCGAATCGCGCTTCTGCGTGGCGCGGCCATCACGCTTCTGTTCGTTCTCGCCTTCCTCACCAAAGAGAGCGCCATCACGCTCCTCGGGGTTCTCTTTCTCCTGGACGGAGCGCGGGACAATGTCGATCTCAAGGAGGTGCTCTCCTACGCTCGGCGGCGGTGGGCGATCTATTTGAGCCTGACTGCTGCAGCTGGGCTCATTCTGATCGCGCGGTACGCCGTACTCGGAAGCGTGGCCAGCCCGTTGGCCCCGTTGGGTGCGGCGCTCTTGCAGGATGACGTTGCGAGAATCTGGACGGTGGCCTCGACCTGGCCCCACTACTTCCGGCTGCTTTTTTTCCCGCTCGACTTGAGCGTCGACTATGCGCCAGGCGTGATCCCACTCGCGTTCGACTGGACTCGAAGTGGCATGCTGGGGGCTCTTCTTCTCTTGGGGACGCTCGGATTGGCCTTGCGTCTGTGGGGAACGCAGACGCTCGGAGTGGACCGTACTCCGCCTCGTCTCTTCTCATTCGGTGTCCTATGGCTCGTGATCACGCTGTCGCCGGTTTCAAACGTGCTCTTCCTCTCCGGGGTCCTCCTCGCGGAGCGCACGTTCTATCTGCCATCGGTCGGATTCGTGGCGCTGCTCGCATGGATCGGCGCGGAGCTATATCAGGAGCGCCGCCGCCTGGCCGGGGGCGCGCTGATCCTCGTACTGATGCTCATGTCGATTCGAACCGTCACCCGGAACGCCACTTGGCGCAACAACCTCACCGTTTTCGACGTATTGATCCGTG
>JADFMB010000051.1 GCA_022564115.1 Pseudomonadota bacterium | reverse complement strand
ACGGCAACAGCATCGATTTCCGCAACGTGGTGCTGATCATGACCACCAACGCCGGCTCCGCCGAATTGGCCAAGCCGGCCATCGGCTTCGAGCGCGAAGGGCGCGTCGGCGACGACATGGAAGCCGTCGAAAAGATGTTCACCCCGGAATTCCGCAACCGGCTGGACGCAGTCATTCAGTTCAAGTCGCTGCCGCCCGACGTGGTGGCCAAGGTCGTCGACAAGTTCGTCATGGAGCTCGAGGTGCAACTCGAAGACCGCAACGTCACCATCGAGCTGAGCGGCCCGGCCCGTGAATTGCTGGCCAAGAAGGGCTACGACGAAAAATTCGGGGCCCGGCCGCTGGCCCGGGTGATCCAGGAAAAGATCAAGAAGCCGCTGGCCGAGGAACTGCTGTTCGGCAAGCTGGCCAAGGGCGGCGTCGTCCTGGTCAAGGTCAAGAAGAAAAAGTTCGTCTTCGAATACCCGGACCCCAAGGACCCCAAGGACCCCAAGCCTCCGGTCAAACGCCGCAAGGGCAAGGTGCCGGCGCTGATCGACCGGTGATCAGGTCATGACCTAGTGGTCCCTAAATGCTGAAGGACTTCCTGGCCGGAGTCCGCGTCCTCGACCTGAGCCAGTTTCTTCCCGGTCCCTTCGCCACCCAACTGCTCGCCGACATGGGCGCCGAGGTGCTCAAGGTCGAGCCGCCCCAGGGCGACCCCCAGCGCCGCTTCAACCCCATTTCCGGACAACCCTGGTCCGGCGGCGGGCGGTCGCCGTTTTACGACGCCGTCAACGCCGGCAAAACCGTGGTCGCCATCGACCTCAAGTCCGAGGCCGGCAAGGAAGCGTTCGGGACCCTGGTTGGCGCCGCCGACATCTTGTTGGAATCGTACCGCCCGGGGGTGCTGGAAAGGCTCGGTTTCGGGCCTAAGCGGCTGAAGGACCTGAACCCAAGCCTCGTCCATTGCGCGCTGTCGGGCTACGGCCAAACGGGGCCGAACAGGCTTTTGGCCGGCCACGACATCAATTACGTCGCCTCCACCGGGGCTTATAGCGCCTCGGGAATCCCTGAAAAGCCGGTTTTAACCTGGCCGCCGGCGGCCGATTACGCCAGCGCCCTGCAGGCGGCGCTGACCATTACCGGCGCCTTGGCGGCGCGGGCCCGCACCGGCAAAGGCGCCTATCTTGACGTCAGCTTGTCGGAATCGATGCTCGCCTGGCAGGCCTTCGGCATGATCGCGGCGGCCGGCGAAGGGGAAGCCGGGCGCGGCCGGAACCTGCTCAACGGCGGCGCCGCGTGCTACCAGATTTACGCCACCCAGGACGGCCGCTTCATCACCCTGGGCGCGCTGGAGCCCCATTTCTGGGCCAATTTCTGCGACGCGGTGGAGCGGCCCGAGTGGACGGGCCGCCAACACGATCCCCTGCCGCAGACGGAATTGATCGCCGAGGCCGCGGCCCTGATCGTGGCCCAGCCGCTGGCCCACTGGCAGGCGCTGTTCAACGACGTGGACTGCTGCTATCACGCCGTCCTCGATTACGCCGAGACCAGGGCGGACCCCCATGTCAAGGCGCGGGGTCTGGTGACGGAAGGGGAATCCGGCATCGGGGTGTCCTTTGCCGCCACCGTCGATGGCCAGCCGCCCGAACCGCGCCCGGCGGTGGAAGACGTCGATCTCGAAACGGCGCTCGAACGGTGGTCCTAGGCCCTGGGGCAGGGGATTTCGCCGACCAGACCGATCCGGGCCTGGCCCTTGGACGGCACCGGCAGGACCGTGCTGGGGGGCACCTTGTAGGCCTGGCGCTGGGAGTTGCCGCCGAACCGGTTCTGGCGCTCGATGAGGACCGCCTTGCAGACCCTGCAATTGTTGACCAACGCCACGCCGCCGTTCCTGGCCTTCTCCAGGTGGACGCAGGCCTTGCCGGTTTTCCTCTTCAGTCCCGGCACGACCAGGTTCTCCGACGCCCCGGCCTCGCCCTTGCACGCCCTCTCCGACGTTAACCGCGACCGGCCCGGCCCGCGGAACGGGACCTGGAACGTCGATTTCGCCTGCACGCTGAAGCTGCGCATCACCGGCAGGGCGATGCCGGGGCGCTTGCGGGTGATGCCGACGGTCTGGCAGGTGTTGCAGGAATTGACGATGACCTCGCGGCCGCCGGTGGGGATCAGGCGGGTGCAGCGTTGGAGCTTGACGGGGATGGCGAACGGATGGGGAAGGGGGGCCAGCGCCTGGCGCAGGGAACCGCCCGCCGCGGCGCCGGGAACCGCCGCCAAGGCAAACGCCACGGCCGCCCACGCCAGCGGACGGCCGCAACGGCCCTTTTCTAGGATCTTACCCACATTCAGCGTCCTCAACCGGTGCCGATGGTAGCCCGAATTGGTTAATGGAGAGTGACTCGGGCGAAGGCTTGTTCAGCCCCCCTCTTATAGCGTTTCAGGTTTGATCGTGCTCACACGATCAAACCTGCGTTCAGACGCCCGTTCATGCGCCCTGGGGCTTACGCCCGCTACGCGGCGGGTTGCGGCATGCGCCGCACCCAGAGCGCGTCAAGTTCGAATGATTCCATTCAAACTTGACGCGCTCTAGCCCTGGTCGCGGCGGAAGGGGGAGCGGGCCTGGAACATCCTCATTTCGTATTCGATCTGGCGGCGTTCGCCGGTAATGAACTGTTCGACGGCGGATTTAAGGCCCGGATCGGCGATCCAATGGGCCGAATAGGTGAGCCGGGGCAGGTAGCCGCGCTGCACCTTGTGCGGTCCCTGGGCCCCGGCCTCGACCCATTCGAGGCCCCGCGCGATGGCGTAGTCGATGGCCTGGTAGTAGCAGGCCTCGAAATGGAGGAACTTGTAATCGGCCTCCGAGCCCCAGTTGCGGCCGAACAGGGTATCGGCGCCGGCCAGGTTCAGGGCCCCGGCCACCGGGCGGCCCCCCTGGCTTCCCCCCGGGCTTCCCTTCTCCTCGGCCATGATCAGGACCACGCTTTCGCCCATCCGTTCGCCCAACAGCGAGAAAAACTCGCGGGTGAGGTAGCTGGAGCCCCATTTCTTGTCCGAGGTGTCGCGGTAGAAACGGTAAAACGCGTCCCAGTGGGCCTCGGTGATGTCGGCCCCGGTCAGGGCGCGGATTCGCAGGCCGTGTTCGGCGACGGCGGCGCGTTCCTTCCTGATCGCCTTGCGCTTGCGCGAATTGAGATCGGCCAGGAAATCGTCGAAGCTTGCATAGTCCCGGTTGCGCCAATGGAATTGCTGGCCGGTGCGGAGCAAGAACCCGTGCCCGCCGAGCCGCTTCCATTCGGCCTCGGTGGGGAAGGTGACGTGCACCGACGAAACCCCCAGCCGTTCGCCCAGCTTGACCATGGCGTCGGCCAGCGCGTCGGCGAGCTGGTCCTTGACGGCGTCGGCCAGGTCGTCGCGCACCAGAAGGCGGCGCCCGGTCGCCGGGGTGAACGGGATCGCCGACAGCAATTTCGGATAATACCTTCCGCCGGCGCGCTCGTAGGCCTCGGCCCAGCCCCAGTCGAACACGTATTCGCCGTAGGAATGGCTTTTCAAATAGAGCGGCGCGCACGCCATCAGGCCGCCGGCCTCGTCGCGGACGACAAGGTGGCGGGGCATCCAGCCGGTCTCGGCGTCGACGGAGCCGGAATCCTCCAACGCCGACAGGAAACCGTGGCGGCAGAACGGGTTTTCAACCCCGGCGCAGGCATCCCACTCGGCCGCCTCGACCTCTGAGATCGAGCCGATGACGTTGACGGTGGTCGGTTCGCGGCCGTCGGGCATGGTCTAGATGTGATGCTTTTGGGTGGCGGAGGCAAGGGGGGAGTGGGGGGGCTTTTCCAGGAGGCAACGAAAGGGAAGGCTATGGGTGCATAACAAATCCGTAAAGCACATAACGGTTGCAAGCAATCCCGATTCCGGGATATGTTGTGCTTGAACGGTGGGTCGCCCACCATATATTGAATTTACGGCCATGCACCTGGGACAGATGGCCATTGTCTCTATGAGGGGGTGCAGGGCGTGGATTCCAGGAAAATTCGGTCGGTCGTTGTCTGTCTGTCGGTCCTGGCGCTGGCGGGGTGCGACAGCCTTGAAAAGAACATTGTCTTGGGGGCCGTTGGGGCGACGCTTTACGGGGCAAGGACACCGAGCCATGAAATACAACAGGTTTACTATCTCGGCTCCTTCGACCCCCAGGAACAGCTTCCTCCCACTATTTACCGCGTCCGGGTCCATGGTCAGGCGTCAATCCTCAGTAGCACCAAGTTCGCCTCCGGCTGGGTGCCGGCCGAGGTCGTGGATTCGCTGAACACGAACATTGGGTTCGACGTCAACGACAGGAAAAAACCGAACGTCAAAATAACCAAGGGCGAAGAGGATCTTTCCAAGCTCGAAACCGGGCGGCGGCTGATGCAGTTCGGCCCCGAAGGTTTCCGCGAGGCGCCGAAGGACCATCGTCTGGTCATCGTCATGGGGGCGAGCCCGAAGGCGTTCTTCGAGGGTATCAGCAACGCCCTCGGGCAGGTATCGACCCTAAAAAAAGAACGTGTCCATTCGGCCCTCAGGACCCAGCTTTTTGACGATCTGATTACCCTTCGCAACCGCCAGCAAAAACTCGACGCCCTGGAGAAGGAAATTTCCGCCCTGACCGCCGCCAAGGGAGCCACCCCATGACCGGGCCGGCGGGATTAGCCCCTCGCTGCTGGGGACTGCTTGGGGTTCTGGCCGGGGCGTCGGTCTTGGCCGGGTGCGCGGTACTTACGGTGGACGTGGATGTCTACAAAGGGCCGCTGGCCAACGACCATGACGTGCAGATCGAACAGATGGCGGTGATGGCGGTGGGCGCCGAGCGCCTCTTGTCGCAACTGGATCGAAATTTGACCCAAGAGTTTTTAATAAAATCCGGGGGCCGGTGGGTAGACAAAAAATTGGATAAGAAAGATCAACGAAAAAAAGCTACATATCCAAAATATCCAAAGACAAAATTTTCTCCACATAGTGAAATTTTCCGTTACGTCGGCAACGCCCAGCCGTATTGCACCGGCAAACACGAAAATACCGAGGCAGAAATCATTCCCCATCCGCAAGTAGCCCACTTTACTGCCGCTAGAGAATTAATCGGCAGGCCAATGAACGAAGGGATTGAAGCTGATCTCTACCGGTGGGTAGCACTGATTCGCGACATCAAGGCGGTCCGCTGCCTCTACTACGACCTGCCCGATAAAAAAAAGAGCACGACAACGGAGGCCTCGCTCCGGCTCGATAGCATCCTGGAAGGTCTCGACACGGAGGCGAAAAAACTAACGGATGCGCTCAAGATTTACCTGTCCGAATCACCGTCCCCCCTGCAGCAGAAGCTTGCTCGGAGCTTAACTAATCCGGATATCCCCGGGTCATTCCGGCGCCTCGCGCGCGCCTACCGCGAGTTTCTGGCCCCGCCGGTGGGGGAACGCAAAGCGCCGCGAAAATGGGGGTACATTTTCTGGACCCTGTTTAACGATTTTAACTTACAGAAGGTGCTCGGTATAAGGGGTGCAGATACCCTCAACCCGATGCCCTGGAACAATCCGCTGGGCACGACCGCCGTTCTTGGGTTCGAGGAACTCCGCAATCGGCGGATGCTGAAAACCCATGCCGAATATCTGTTCCCCGAAGACGCGGGGACGCAAAACAGGTTCGTCGCAGAGATCGTCAGGATCGCCGACAGCTATTTCACCGTCCGCGAGGCCTCGTCGCGTTTATTGATTCTGTCGCTGGAAGGGCTGTCGGCTCCGGATTTCGAGGCTGTTATCGGCGTGGAGCGAAATACGGGGTTTATCCGCAGTCTGGTCAATACGGTCGTCGACATCATCGATATGGAAGGTCTCGGCGTCCTGTTGACGGTAAAAGACAACTTCGAAGTCGTTAAACTGAAAGAAGTTCTAATAAAATACCTTGCGAACAGCCGGCCCTTCAACCCGGACGGCAGCGCGAACGTCCAGGTCTGGACGAACGCCAATCGGGGCCCCATCAAGAGGGCGTTGAAGAATCTCCTTTTTAGAAATTCCATCGAGTGGGCCGAAACCCTTTTGCGGCTCGACGACACATTCCGGCAACCAAATTTGTCAATTCCCTATGAAATAGTGGATGGGAAAGAAATAAAAGACGAGACAATAGCTTTGGCATATTCGGATCCGGCGCGGCGTAGGTTTGGTCTGGCCCTCGGCCCGGGCGAGGATCGCCCGGGCCCCCGTCTGAAGGTCGGTTATGATCCCGACAGCATGAAAGAAAGAAGCGAAGACACAATAAGGACTTTTAATGAGCAAGTATCAGAGGAAGCATTCAAAGCCAGCCTGACCGCTGCTGGAGCAACCATGGCGATAGAAGCCCGTTCGGCGGCATTGAGATCTTCAACAACCACCCTCGGGCGCGGCCGCCTGAAATTGGGCCTGTTCACCCGCATCGAGAGGTATCTCAAGCGAAAGAACCAGGACGTTTTCAAGAGCCAGGTTAACTGTTTCAAGCAAGGTGAATGCGAGTTAGGGACGGTCAAAGAGGAGCGCGAAGCGCTTTCCCTGGCCCTGATCCGGTTCGCCGAGAAGGTGCTTCCCCTGGCCAACAACATCGGGCTTTTCTCGGAAATCGGGTCCAGGCGGGGGAGCGCGGCTACGAATATTTCCGCCTACGGAGAATCAGACCTGTTTGAGCCCTCCCGGACCGGCGGCAACAACGCCGATGACAAGGAGTCAAGGGCAACCTATGTCCGCGTCCTGCAGACGGTCGGTAATTCGATTCAGGTCTTTGCCGATGCCATCAAGAAGAAGGAAAAACACGACAAAAAACTGGTGAAATCGGCGGAAGCCGAAGCCCGGGCGATCCTCAGGGTATTCGACGGTGGTCCCAGCGAAATCTACGACCGGTTTTTGGCAAGCATCAAGGCCGACCACGAAAGTTTCAAGGCCGCAAATAAGGAAGTGGCGGATGCAAAGAAGGTGGTGGCCGCCGCGGCCAAGGCGCTTGATGCCGAAGTGAAGAAATTCAATGCGTCCGCCCCCAGCCGGGGGGAAATTGATAAACTGGAATTGGCCTGGAAGGCCCTGGGCAAAAATCCGTTTGAACTGGATTCCAAGGCGGGACTGCCGGAACCGCCGGACCTGCAACTGAAAAAAAACATAGAAGCCCTGCCCCTGCCTAGCCATGGAACCAAAGGGCTCTATGAAGACATCAAGCAAAAGGTCTCGAAAGCCTATTATAATACCGACCCGCAGTCGGAATCGGGCAAATCCCTTAAACAACGCCGTGAAATAACCGCGAACCTTCTATGGAACCCGGTTTTCCAAAAGGCTGTACTCAAAACGAATCCTGCCACTAAGGATCAATTGCACAAACGTATCGAAAGCGAAATTCAGTTCCGCCACCAAAAAGCCAATGGGGCATTCAAGGCCGCTATGGCCAATTTTAAGGACAGAAAGAGCCCCTACGCGGCAAAGGCAAAGGGAGTGAATAAGGCCGAAAAAAACCTTAATTCGAAGAAAATGGCGCTGAAACAAGCCCAAGATACCCGGAATAACCTCTCCCCGTTGTTGAACGACGCCTTTGACATTCTGAAGAGGGCGGATGTCCGCAAGGCCGTCCTGCATCAGGTTGACATTAAGGCCTACCGGGAGCCTTTGGGGCCGGCCGTTCACCGGGAGACCATAGAGATCCTAAAGGCGATGAAGGGAAATAAGTGCGTTCTTCCGGCGAAATATATCATAGCCGCCGGCACCGATGGCCATGAACCCCAAGACCCTCCGGTTCCCCAGGCAGTTCCGATTATCCAGGTTCCCGAGGGGTCCCCTCTCGAAAACATCGATAGGGGGGGCGGGGAAGTGACCGAAACCCTATCCATATCGGGTGAGTCATCTGCGGCAGACCTCGGGGCTAAACAACTGTCCTCCGTGCAGACGACCATGGATAAATGCAAAAACGCCCTCGCAGTCCTCGAAGGCTGGCCGCCGCCGAGCGAGCCCTCTTCGGCCCTGGTCAAAAGTTTCTGGCTCGGGAACAAGAAGTCCCCGAAAGGATGCGTCCTGGAACAGGACGATGAAAATGCAAACGGGTGCAAGGAAGAAAGGAAAACCGCCAAGGACATTTTCGACGAGATGATCGCCATCCTCCGTCACAAGCATTTGCGGGCCGTCGAGGACTCCGGGCCGGGTTCCGGCCCCGTCGGCAGGGCGGCGGCGGCGCTGGTCGAAGCCTACCGCCAGCGCGCCAACATGATTTACATTCGTCCGGCCCTGGCCTACCTGCGCACCAGCTTCACCGCCTCAACGCTTCTGGATAACAATAAGGCCTGGAAAAACCTTCTGGAAAACCACGGTTACCGGTCCGGCCTTCCCTATTTCCCGGAACGGTTTGATGAAATTAAAAAGAAAATAGAGGCCGAGATCGATACCCAGTTCTGGCAGAATATCAACCGGGTCCAGGTATCCGGCGTCGGCGATTCCAACTACGTCATCACCAAGGACGACATCGGGAACTGGTACGTCAAGAGTTTCTCCACCGATGTCTCGGATATTGCCAAGGCGGCGACAAACCTGGCCTTATTTTCCGCCGGGGGCGCGATTTCCGCCCCGGGGAGTTTGCGAGAGGGACCGGACGGACAGCCCGTCCGTAGGGAAACCACGCTGGAAAGGCAGTTACGGCGTTTTAAGGAGAAGCACATTCAGGAGCTTCGGGGTATTTTAGGGAAAGCCAATGCCGGGGCGAAACTCTTTTCCACGCGAATCCTGGAAAATGCGGAAAAGAGAATGACCGGGGACACGGCTCGGCTCGAGGCCCTGAAGGAGATCGTAACACCGAGTGATAACGATAAACTGACCAAGCAGGTTCTGGAACTTGATGCCGAAGAGATCGAGGACAAGGATGTGCCGGATAAGGTGACGGATGTTTTGGTGGCTATCCGTTCTTATCACAGCAACGTGGTGGGCTATATCTCCACCTCCGAAGAACTGATAGCTAAAAAAGCGGGGACAGCAATGGAAAAGACAGACCGTCGGTCGGCCGCGACGGCGGCCGCCACGCAGGTCATCATCGGGGACGAATTAAAGCAGTTAGTCAAGGATGCCCAGGACAGTTTGCAGAACTACGTGACCGCCATTCTGTTTATCGGGGATTCGGTCCGCTCCGAGATAGGTCAGGAGCCTTTGCCGGGCGAGACACCGAAACTTCCCGCCCCTTATTCTCCCACCAACTAAGGGGATAGGGGGCACTCACCCCAGCTCAAACACCCCGTCCACCTCCACCGCGACGCCGCGCGGCAGCGATGGCGCGCCGACGGCGAAGCGCGCGTGCCTGCCGGCCTCGCCGAACACTTCGGCCATCAGGTCCGACGCCCCGTTGACGACTTCCGGCTGATCGGTGAAACCGGCCGCCGAGTTGACGAAACCGCCGAGCTTGACGACGCGCTTGATGCGCTCCAGGTCGCCGCCGGCGGCTTCCCGCACCTGGGCGATCAGGTTGAGCCCGCACAGCCGGGCCGCCCGGTAGCCTTCGTCGACACCGAAGTCCTCGCCGAGGCGGCCGGTGAACTTGATCTCGCCGTCATCGAGGGGCACCTGGCCGGCGACGAACACCAGGGCGCCCGAGACCACGAACGGCACATAGTTGGCCGCCGGCGCCGGGGCGTCGGGGATGACGATGCCGAGTTCGGCAAGCCGGGCTTCGATTTTTCCGGTCATGGCGGGATCAGACCTTGAACGCCTGGCCTTCCATCGGCGCCAGGCACTTGGTCTTGGATTTGCGTTTTTTCAGCATCGCCTGGGCCATATCCAGCTTGAGGTCGATGTCGTCGTCGGTCTGGTCCGGGTCGTGGTGGAACAGGTACAGGGTCTTGACCTCGGCGGTGTCGGCCAGGTTGACCACCTTGCTGATGCACGAATGGCCCCAGCCTTCCTTGGTCATGTATTCCTCGTCCGTATAGGTGGTATCGGTGATCAGGGCGTCGGTGCCGTGGACGAATTCGGCCAGGCGTTTCTCGTAATGGGGGTCGTAGAAGTCGCTGGTTTCCACATACATCTCGTTGTCGGTGATGTAGCAGATCGAGCGCCCGTTGTATTCGATGCGGTAGCCCAGGCATTTGCCCGGGTGGCTCAACAGCTTGGTCTTGACGGTGATGTCGGAAACCTTGAGTTCTTCCTCCTCCAGGTCGCGGAAATAGACCCGGGCCGCGAACTGCGACAGCGTGATCGGGAAATAGACACCATCCATCTGCGCCGACACTATCTCGCTTATGGAGATGTCGCCCTGATTTACCCCCAGGACTTCGAACTCGTTGCCCTGCACATAAAGCGGGCTGAAGAAGGGGATGGCGTTGATGTGGTCCCAATGGGGGTGCGAGATGAAGATCTTGGCGTGGATGCCCTTTCTTTTCTGGGCCACCAGCGCATCGCCCAGGTTCTTGATGCCGCTGCCGCAGTCGAAGATGAAAAACTGCTCGCGCGGGAATTCCAGCGTCACGCACGACGTGTTGCCGCCGTATTTGAGGCTTCGCTCGCCCGCTACCGGCAGCGTCCCGCGCACGCCCCAGAACTTCATGTCGATGTGGTCTTCGAGGATGCGGTTGATCCGGTCGATGAAGGTTTCCGGGTTGACCGGCTTGCGGATGAACCCGTGGGCGCCGAAGGTGTAGGAACGCTTGTGGTCGAATTCGTAGGCCTTGGCCGAAACGACGATGAACTTGGTTTTCTTGAGGTCCTTGTGGTCCCGTACTTGGCGGCAAAGCTGCAACCCGTCGACCTCCGGCATCATCAGGTCGCTGATGACGCAATCGGGCTTTTTCTTGGCGATGTCGGTGATGATGCCGGCGCTCTTGGTGCTCGTGGTCACCGAGTATCCTTGGCCCTTCAACAGCGCCCCCATCGCCTCGATGACGACGGGGTCGTCGTCGACGATGAAAAAGCTCCTTTTCTTTTTCTTCGCCATTAAGAATCCCTGGTCCACCGTCCCTGGTCAAAAAAAAACACCGTCCCGGCCCCCCTGAAATCCATACCGGAGGGTGGGGGGGGTAGACTAATTGCCCGAATGGCCGCTGTCGATAGATGTTTAGGTGGGAACGGGCCCCGAGGATGTCGAGGCATTTATCGCCGTTTTCGTTTCTGTCCCGTTTCTCTCCCGGGTCAGGGAAAAAAGGCGGGGCGCGCGCCAGGGAGGGCCCCCGGCACGCGCCCCAAGTTTCCCAGGGAGGATTCGGTAAAAAGAACAGCCATCTAAGAACATCCGCTCGTCGACCCGCAGGTCACGCACTTCATGCAGGTGCCGTTGCGGACCAGGGTGAAATTCCCGCATTCCCCGCAGGGGTCCCCTTCGTAGCCTCTCATTTTGGCTTCGCGGACCTTGTTGACGCGGCCGTCCATTGTTTCGATGACGCTGTTGGCGACACTGAGCGTTCCGGCTTGCTCGGGCACCGAGACCTGCTGAGCGCCGACGGTCGATCCGCCGCCGCCATCCGCGGTCACGGCGGCGTTGCCGTTGTCCTTGGCCCCCCGGATGACCAGGAAATTGCCGCGCACGTATCCCTGGCTGGCGATGCTCTTGAACGCTTCCATGTCGGTGTCGGCGACCGGCAAGAGGCCTTCGCCGACGCCGGCGCCGATGCTGTCGGGCAACAGGTCGTCGGGTTCAACATGGGCGAGGTCGTTGCGGCCGAGGTAACTGACGGCGAGCTCGCGGAAAAGGTAATCCAGGATCGAGGTCGCCATCTTGATGGTGTCGTTGCCCTCGACGATGCCCGACGGCTCGAAACGGGTAAAGGTGAAGGAGTCGACGTATTCCTCCAGCGGCACGCCGTATTGCAGCGCGATCGAGATGGCGATGGCGAAGTTGTTCATCAACGAGCGGAAGGCGGCGCCTTCCTTGTGCATGTCGATGAAGATTTCGGCAAGCCGGCCGTCCTCGTATTCGCCGGTCCTCAGATAGACCTTGTGGCCGCCGACGACCGCCTTTTGGGTGTATCCCTTGCGGCGATGGGGCGGCCTTTCGCGTTCGGCGGCCTTGATGATCCGCTCGATCACCCGTTCGGCGACGATCTGGGTCTTTTCGACGGGGGTCGGCTCGGCAACGACTTCGGGGGCGTCCTCCGCCTCGTCTTCCAGGTCGGCATCATCGAGAAGCGTCGCCGCCAACGGCTGCGACAGCTTCGATCCGTCCCGGTAAAGGGCGTTCGCCTTCAGCCCCAGCCGCCAGGACAGCATGTAGGCTTCCTTGCAGTCCTCGACGGTCGCCTTGTTGGGCATATTGATGGTCTTCGAGATGGCGCCGGAGATGAAAGGTTGGCTCGAGGCCATCATGCGGATATGGCTTTCCACGGAAAGGTACCGCTTGCCGATGCGCCCACAGGCGCTGGCGCAGTCGAAGACGCTCAAATGCTCGTCCTTGACGTGAGGCGCGCCTTCGAGCGTCATGGCGCCGCAGACGTGGATGTTGGCGGCCTCGATTTCCTTCCTTTCGAAACCGAGGGTATCCAGCATGTCGAACGAGGCATCGTTCAACTCGTCGGCCTTGAGGCCCAGGGTATCGACGCAAAACTCCTCGCCCAGCGTCCATTTGTTAAAGACGAAACGGACGTCGAAGGCCTCGGCCAGCGACTGCTCGACCTTGGCAATGGCCTGTTCGGTGAACTTCCTGGCTTTCAGCGCCTGGTGGCCGAGGGCGGGGGAATCCTTCAATGTCCCATGGCCGACGGCGTAGAGCGCGATGTCCTTGATCTGGGCCGGCGAATAGCCGAGTCTGGACAGCGCCTTCGGCACCATGTGGTTGATGATCTTGAAATAGCCGCCGCCGGCCAGTTTCTTGAACTTGACGAGGGCGAAATCGGGCTCGATGCCGGTGGTGTCGCAGTCCATGACCAGCCCGATGGTGCCGGTCGGCGCGATCACCGAAACCTGGGCGTTGCGGTAGCCGTGCTCCTGGCCCAGTTCCAGCGCCCGGTCCCATATGTCGCGGGCGGCCCGGGCCAGTTCGCCGTCCGGGCAATCGGTCGCTTTCAGGGCCACCGGGTTGACCGACAGGTCTTCGTAACCGGTCTCGGCGCCGATGGCGGCGCGGCGGTGGTTGCGAATGACCTTGAGCATGGCCTCGCGGTTGTCCTGGTAATGGGGAAAGGCGCCCATTTCGGCGGCCATTTCCGCCGACGTGGCATAGGATTGGCCGCTCATCAGCGCCGAGATGGCGCCGCAAAGGGCCCGCCCGGCTTTCGAATCATAGGGGATGCCGGCGGCCATCAGATAACCGCCGATGTTGGCGAAACCTAGCCCCAGGGTACGGTATTGGTAGCTCAGTTCGGCGATCCGGTCGGACGGGAACTGGGCCATCATCACCGATATCTCAAGGGTGATGGTCCACAGTCTGACGGCGTGCTCGAAAGCGTCGACGTCGAAGGTTTTGTCTTCGTTGGCGAACGCCATCAGGTTCAAGGACGCCAAATTGCATGCCGTGTCGTCCAGGAACATGTATTCCGAACACGGGTTCGAGGCGTTGATGCGGCCGCTTTCGGGGCACGTGTGCCAATCGTTGATGGTGGTGTCGAACTGCAGGCCCGGATCGGCCGAGGCCCAGGCGGAATAACCGATCTGTTCCCAAAGGTCCCGGGCCCGCACCCGTTTCTCCACCTTGGCGTCGGTGCGCCGGATCAGGTCCCATTCGCCGTCCTCGATCACTTTTTCCAGGAACGCATTGTCGATCCGGACCGTGTTGTTGGAGTTCTGTCCCGACACGGTCAAATAGGCTTCGGAATCCCAATCGGTGTCGTACTCGGGAAACTCGATTTCGGTGTATCCCTGGCGGGCGAACTGGATCACCCGCCGCACGTAGCTTTCCGGGATCATCGCCCGGCGGCTGCCGAGGATCGCCTTCTTCAGGGCCGGGTTCTTCTTCGCATCGAAGCGGTCCTCGCCTTCGCCTTCCTGGCAGGCGGCCATGACTTCGCCCAGGTGCTTGCCGGCCAGTTTCGAGCCGGCGACCAAGGCGGCGACCTTTTGCTCTTCCTGGACCTTCCAGTTGATGAACTGCTCGATGTCGGGATGGTCGATGTCGACGATCACCATCTTGGCGGCGCGCCGCGTGGTGCCGCCGGATTTGATGGCGCCGGCGGCGCGGTCGCCGATCTTGAGGAAGCTCATCAGCCCCGACGACTTGCCGCCGCCCGAAAGGCCCTCGTTTTTGGACCTCAGGGCCGAGAAATTGGTGCCGGTGCCGGACCCGTACTTGAACAGCCTCGCCTCGCGGACCCACAGGTCCATGATGCCGCCCTCGTTGACCAGGTCGTCGGTGATGCCTTGGATGAAGCACGCATGCGGCTGCGGGCGCTCGTAGGCGGAGCGCGACTTGACCAGATTCCCGGTCTTGTAATCGACGTAGGAATGACCCTGGGCCGGGCCGTCGATGCCGTAGGCCCAGTAAAGACCGGTGTTGAACCATTGCGGCGAGTTGGGGGCGCCGACCTGGGAGGCCAGCATGTAGCGCGTTTCGTCGTAATGGGCGCGGGCGTCCCGCTCGGAATCGAAATAGCCGCCTTTCCAGCCCCAATAGGCCCAGGTGCCGGCCATGCGGTCGAATACCTGCCGGGCGCTGGTTTCGCTGCCCAGGCGCTCGTCCTCGGGCAGTTCGGCCAAGCCGGCCTGGTCGGGGACGTGCCGCCACAGCCAACGGGGAACGTCGTTTTCCTCGAATTTTTTCAATAGCTTGGGAACGCCGGCCTTGCGGAAATACTTCTGTGCCAGGATGTCGCAGGCGACCTGCGACCAGCCCGCCGGGACATCCATGTCGTCAAGGCGGAAAACCACGGATCCGTCCGGGTTTTTGATTTCGCTCGAGGACTTGCGGAATTCGATGTTTGAATACGGAGAGTCGTTTTCTTTTGTGAATAGCCGATGGATTCGCATTGTTCCCCCAACAATAAGGTCTCGGGTTGTTTCCTTGTCTTGGACCTTGCGGCCCCCCCGTTGCGACCCTGTGACGGTTTATTTCCGCCCCTGCACGTCACCAAGATGATGTGTCTGCCCAGGTGCAACATATCAATATGTAGACTAACATTTTGTTGCCCGCAACAAGAAAATACCAAATGTTGTGGGTATCTTATAATTATAATACTTTATATGGGGTTAAGGCCGGGGGCGGCGAATCGCCGGATTCGCTGGCCCGACTCGGCGCCGAAGGGGGTCAGGGAAGCCGCCCAAAAAATCCTTTTTCCTGGGCCGGGATGAAACCGCCCGGGCTGTGTTTCGCCGGGTTCCGCCGAGTTCAGCCGAGTTCAGCCGGGGGGCCCGTTGGCCGGGGTGGACGCATCGGATGGCAAATGCCATATTTACCTTGCCCGAGCGTCCCCCGCGATTGGCGCCGCCGCATACCGAAGAGGGCGTCCTGATATGCACATCGGCACCTTGATCCATACCTGGCTGAACGGCGTCCTTGTCGGCACCGACCAATCCGGCAACCGCTATTACCGGGCCCGCAAGGGCACCCTTTACGGCCGTCAAAGGCGCTGGGTCCTGTACCGCGGCGACGTCGAGGCGTCGCGGGTGCCGCCGGAATGGCACGCCTGGCTCCACCACACCACGTCCGAGCCGTTGTCGGAAGAAGCCGCCGAATCGAAACCGTGGCAGAAAGAGCACCTGGCCAACCAGACCGGCACCGCCGGCGCCTACCGGCCCCAGGGCCACGCCTACCGGGGCGGCAAACGGGCGGCGGCGACCGGCGACTACGAACCCTGGATTCCGGAATGACGGCCCCGGTCGGAAG
>JADFMB010000215.1 GCA_022564115.1 Pseudomonadota bacterium | reverse complement strand
GGCGACTGTTCAGATCACCGATGATGTCGCCCAGGTATTCCTCTGGCGTCACCACTTCGACCCGCATCATCGGCTCAAGAAGCAGAGGTTTGGCCATTTCAGCAGCTTCACGGAATGCGGCGCGCGACGCGATCTCGAAGGCCA
This sequence comes from Pseudomonadota bacterium, assembly GCA_022564115.1. Taxonomy (GTDB): domain Bacteria; phylum Pseudomonadota; class Alphaproteobacteria; order Rhodospirillales; family Casp-alpha2; genus Casp-alpha2. The sequence goes on along the minus strand of JADFMB010000215.1, from coordinate 3,188 downwards.
TGACGCTGGAATCGACGTCATGGTGCGCGCCGTCAACAAGAGTCACTTTCATATCGGTGACCGGAAAGCCGCTCATGATGCCGGCCGACATGGCGCTCTCAAGGCCCTTTTTAACGCCGGGGATGAAATCCTTGGGAATATTGCCGCCGCGTACCTTGTCTTCGAACACGTAGCCGGACCCGGAGGGAAGCGGCTCGATTTTGATTTTAAGCCGCGCGAACTGTCCGGCGCCGCCGGTTTGTTTCTTGTGGATGTAATCGACCACGGCCTCGCGGGAGATCGTCTCGCGGTAGGCCACCTGGGGCGGGCCGATGTTGGCGTCGACCTTGAATTCCCGCCGCATCCGATCGACGATGATTTCCAGGTGCAGTTCGCCCATGCCCTTGATGATCGTCTGTCCGCTTTCGGGATCGGACGAGACCCGGAAAGAGGGGTCTTCGGCGGCCAGGCGGTAGAGCGCGGTGCTCATTTTGTCCTGGTCGCTTTGGGTTTTCGGCTCGACGGCGATTTCGATGACCGGATCGGGAAATTCAATGCGTTCCAGGACCACTTGGTTGTCGACATCACACAGGGTGTCGCCGGTGGTGGTGTCCTTGAGGCCCGCAAGCGCCACGATGTCGCCGGCGCGGGCCTCCTTGACATCCTCGCGGGTGTTTGAATGCATCAGCAGCATGCGCCCCACCCGTTCGCGCTTGTCCTTGACCGTGTTCATGATGCTCTGGCCGCTTTCGACGACGCCCGAATAGACGCGGATGAAGGTCAGGGAACCGACGAAGGAATCGTTCATGATCTTGAAGGCCAGGGCCGCGAATGGTTCATCGTCGGAATTGTGCCGTTCGATGATTTCGCCGCTGTCGGCCTTGGTTCCCTTGATGGCGGCAACGTCGGTGGGCGCCGGCAGGTAATCGACGACGGCATCCAGCAACGGCTGCACGCCCTTGTTCTTGAAAGCCGCGCCCAGGAACACCGGGATGAAGTCACCCGAAATAGTGCCGGAGCGCAGGCATTTCCTAAGGGTTTCGACGTCGGGTTCGGTGCCTTCCAGATAGGCTTCGAGGGCCGTGTCGTCCTGTTCGAGGGCCGTTTCGATCATCTTTTCCCGGTACAGGGCGGCTTCTTCGACGAGATCATCGGGGATGTCGGATTCCTCGAAATCGGCGCCGAGGGTTTCTTCCTTCCAGATGATTGCCTTCATGGTAACCAGGTCGACCAGGCCGGCGAAATTCTCCTCGGTGCCGATCGGCAGTTGCATGATCACCGGGTTGGCGCCCAGACGGTCGACAATCATTTCAACGCAGCGGAAGAAATCGGCGCCGATGCGGTCCATCTTGTTGACGAAACAGATGCGCGGCACGCCGTACTTATCGGCCTGGCGCCAGACTGTTTCCGTTTGCGGCTCGACGCCGGCGACGGAATCGAACACGGCGACGGCGCCGTCGAGAACCCGAAGGCTGCGTTCGACCTCGATGGTAAAATCCACGTGCCCGGGAGTGTCGATGATGTTGATCCGGTGGTCGCGCCAGAAACATGTCGTCGCCGCGGAGGTGATGGTGATGCCGCGTTCCTGCTCCTGTTCCATCCAGTCCATGGTCGCGTTGCCGTCGTGGACTTCGCCAATTTTGTAGGACTTGCCGGTGTAATAAAGGATCCGTTCCGTGGTCGTCGTCTTGCCGGCGTCAATGTGGGCCATGATGCCGATGTTGCGGTACTGATCGAGGGCGGTTGCGCGGGCCATAATTGGGATATCCTGGGAACTACCAACGGTAATGGGAGAAGGCTTTGTTGGCCTCCGCCATTTTGTGGGTATCCTCCCGTTTCTTAACCGCCGCGCCGCGGTTGTTGGCCGCGTCCAGCAGTTCCCCCGACAGGCGCTCGGTCATGGTGTTTTCGGATCGTTTTCGAGCCAAATCGACAAGCCAGCGGATAGCAAGGGCTTGGCGGCGCTCAGCGCGGACTTCGATCGGAATTTGATAGGTGGCGCCGCCGACTCTGCGCGAGCGCACCTCGACCCCCGGTTTGACGTTCTCTATCGCTTCGTGAAAGGTTTTCAGCGGATCCTGCCCGGCTTTGTTTTCAATCAACTCGAAAGCGCCGTAAATGATGTTCTCGGCCACGGATTTCTTGCCGTTGAACATCAAGGAATTAGTGAATTTCGCGACCACCAGGTCCTTGTATTTCGGATCAGGCAGGATTTTGCGTTTTTCAGCGGCTCGGCGGCGGGACATCGGGACGTTCCTTAATTTGGCCTTATTGGGGCCGTTTGGTGCCGTATTTCGAACGGCGCTGGCGGCGGTCGGAAACGCCCTGGGTGTCGAGGGTTCCGCGGATAATGTGATAACGCACCCCGGGAAGGTCCTTGACGCGGCCGCCGCGGATCATGACCACCGAGTGTTCCTGCAGGTTATGGCCTTCGCCCGGGATATAGGACGTGACCTCGAAACCGTTGGTCAGGCGGACGCGGGCAACCTTGCGAAGGGCCGAATTCGGCTTTTTCGGGGTCGTGGTGTAGACGCGCGTACACACGCCCCGCTTCTGCGGACACTGTTCAAGCGCCGGAACCTTGTTTCGCGTTACCGGAGATTTACGCGGCTTGCGAATCAGCTGGTTGATGGTCGGCATACGTTTCGTCCAATTCCTCTAAGGCGAAAAAAGCGCCTTTTTCGTGTCCCCGGCGGGGCTTGAAACCCTAAATTCCTCACATACTCACGGGCATCACGGAGTTTAAACCATGACGCCAAGCCCTTGAAAAAAAGTCCTAATCAAGGGCCAAACAACAAAGACCTCCCGGCCGAAACCTCGTTTCCCGGAGGCCAGAAAACCAATTTTTTCCAAATCGCATAGGCGGCTGCGTCTAGACCGGACAGCCTACCACCAGCCCCTGCGGAGTGGCCGGAATATAGTAACGAGCCCATATCCCGTCAAGCACTAAAAGCGCTGATTTTCAAAGGGTTTCCGGCCGCCCGGAAGAGCCCGGACCGGCCGGCAGAAAAGCCCTTGATTGGATTCTTATTCGGCTCCTTCCGCGGGCGCTTCCTCGGCCGCCGATTCGGCGTTTTCGATTTCGAAATCGGCCTTTTCCTCGGCCTGCACTGAGCGGATCGACGCGATCGGGATTGCGCGGCGGCCGGGGCGCATCCTCGATCGCGTTGGTCAGGTCGATGCCGATCACTTCGCGCGCCTGATAGCCG
>JADFMB010000214.1 GCA_022564115.1 Pseudomonadota bacterium | reverse complement strand
CCAGTCCAAGTTCCTGTTTCGCTTCGAGCCCCAGCGCCTGACCAAGGAAGTGATCCTCGAGGACGGCGAGCTCAAGGGCCTCGTCCTCTACGAAACCGAGGTGGACGGCCGCAAGGTGACTCCCGTGGAGGGCAGCGAGTACGAGGTCCGCAGCGACCTGGTGATCAGCTCCATCGGTTCGATTCCGGAGGAGATCAAGGGCGTGGAGATGGGCGGGACGTACTACACCTTCAAGGACTGGGACACCGGCGAGTACGCCGGCCTCCCCGGAGTCTTTGGCGCGGGCAACGTGGTGACCGGCCAGGGGAACATCAAGGCGTCCGTCGAGCACGGGCGCTTCGTGGCGGCGCACCTGATCGAGCAGTATCTGGGGATCGCGGAGAGCGGCGAGCGGGACGCGTCGGCGGCAGCCGACGTCGGCGAGGCCGGCGGCGAGAAGGCGGCCGAGGGTTTCCCAGGCGCTGGCGAATTCCGGTTTTTCGTCCCGGCGCTTCCCGAGGGTCCGCCAGAGGGACTCCTTGCGGCCGTGGGCAAGGCCGAAAAGGGCATCGTCGTTGAATTCGACGAACGGCCCCTTGAGCACGGTCGCGGTGTTCAGGTCGTCGCCGGGCAGCAGCGCGAAGCGCCCGGCCGCCACCAGGTCCATGACCGCCAGGTGGTCCATCAGCTTCAGCCGGTCGCGCCCGGTGACGCCGATGCCCCGGCGCTTGAGCGCCCTGACCATGAGGTCGGCGAAGGCGCGGCGGGTGCGGACCAGGATCATGATATCGCCGGGGGTGATGGGGCGGCCCGCCGATTCCAGGATTTCCCCGCTCTCCAGCCAGTCGTCGATGGTGTCGGCGATCTTTTCGATCAGCCGTGTTTCCGGGCTTTGGGCCGATATCTGGTCCAGCGGCGCGTCCCAGGGCATGGGCGCCGGAACGTCTTCGGGGCTCAAGGCCGGCCACAGTTCGACCACGCCGCCCTGGCCGTCGCGGTTGGTGTGATGGCGGATCGGCTTGGCGTCCCAGGTCAACCCGTCGGCGGCATCCTCGGCGGTGAAAACCTCATCGACGACAGACAAAACCGCCGGGGCGGAACGGTAGGACAGTTCCAGCTCCACCTCCTGCAAACGCCCGCCGGCATCGGCCACGGTTGCGCGGAAATGATCGCGCATGAGGCCGAAATACGCCGGATCGGCGTCCTGGAAGCTGTAGATGGACTGCTTCTCGTCGCCGACGGCGAAAACCGTGCGCCCGAGCGGCCTTTCACCCTCGCCGGCGCCTTCGCCGGCATAGAAGTCCCCGGCCAGTCTTTTGATCACCTGCCATTGGGCGGGGCTGGTGTCCTGGGCCTCATCGACAAGAATATGGTCGATGCCGCCGTCGAGCTTGTAATGGACCCACGACACCCCGTCCCCGCTGGCCAGCAGCTTGCCGGCCTTTTCGATCAGGTCGTCGTAATCGAGCAGGGCGCGGGTCTTCTTGATCGCCTCATAGGCGTCGATCAAGGCCATGCCGACGGCCAGAAGCGCCGCCGTCGCCTCGGCCAGGACCACCGCTTTCAAGCGGTCCATCGCCGCCGCCACCCGGTCCTGTTCGGCCCCAAGCGCGTCGATGGCCTCTGGGTCTGCCTTTTGCGCCTTCTGGGTGATAAGGGACTTTCGGGGTTTTCCCTTTTGGGTGATGAAAATCGGCGCGTAAGCGGTCTCGAAGGATGCCGCCCGGGCCGGGGCTTCTTTCAACAGCCAACTCCTGATTTGGGCCGCCCGGTCCTGGTCGGACTGGGTGCCTTCGTCGAGGGCGGAAACAGCGTTCTTCAGCGCCTTGCGGTCAAACGCGTCTTCGGCGGCGGCGGCGTCGAGCGCCGTGCCCTGGGTGTCGCCGGGTTTCAGGCCGAGGCCGAGGCGGGTTTCGGTGATCAGCCCATCGAGGCCGCCGGCCCGTGCCGTCCCTTGCCTCAGCTTCACGCGCTCCTTGTCGAGGTCGGCCATGAGCTTGGAAAAATCCTCGGCGTTGAGCATCCCGGCGAGACGGGACAGCGCCTCGCCGGCCGGTCCCGCCGCCGCGCCGCCGGCCAACAGCCTGTCGCGGGCCTCGATGCGGATTTCCCGGGCCCGGCGTTCGTCGAGGACCGAAAAATGCGGCGCCAGTTGGGCCTCGACCGGGAACCGGCCCAGAAGCGATTCGCAGAACGAGTGGATGGTGCGGATGCGCAGTCCCTCGGGCGTTTCCAGGATGGCGGCGAACAGTTCGCGGGCGGTCTCCGTCTCCTTTTCCGAAGCCGGTTTCCCCAACAGTTTTTTCAGGTCATTGGCCAGGGCCTTGCCGCTTCCGGCGGACCAGTGGCCGAGGCGGGTGCTTAGGCGGGTGGCGACTTCGGCGGCGGCCGCCTTGGTGTAGGTCAGGCACAGGATCTTTCCGGGCGCCGTGCCGGCCAGCAGCAGCCGCAGAATCCTTTCGATCAGCACATGGGTCTTGCCGGTGCCGGCATTGGCCGAAACCCAGACCGGCTGGGTCGGGTCGGCGGCGACGGTTTGGGCCGCCGTATGGCCAGGGGGCAAATCTGGTTTTTTGCTCATGCGCCGCCTTCCCCGCCGCCGCGCCATTCCTTGACCCGCGCCAGATGGTCGTAATCGCCGTAGTGTTCCAGGAACATCACCCGGGGGCTGGAAAGATAGGGCGTCTTGGGGTCGTCGAATTCGCGCACCCATTTCGTCAGCCCGGCCACCGCCCCGTCGGCGGTTTTGGCGACGTCCAGGTCGAGGACCTTTTCCTTGCCCGGTTCGCGGCCGCCGGGAAGCTCAAGGTAGACGAGCTGCGCCACCGGGCCGGCGTCGATGCCGTCGAACCCGCCTTGGGCGGCGATGGCCGCCTCCAACGACAGTTGCGGCGAGAAGAACGTTTCCACCTGCTTGGCGGACGGCGCTTGCCCGGTCTTGTAGTCCATGATCGCCAAGCCGACATCGGCGCGGAAATCGATGCGGTCGGCCCGGGCGGTCGTGCGGTCCCCGGTCCCCCTTGCGAGCCCGGCGCTCTCGATACGGGACCTTATTGCGAGACGGTCATAAAGACCGGTCAGCCGCTGCTCGTCCCAGACGCTCTCGAGAACGAAGCATGGAAAGCGAACCCGCATGTCAGGCTGGGCATGATCTCTTACCTCGGCGTCCCAATCAGTTGGCCTGATGGCCGGTTCGGCTAGTGCATCAACGTTGCTCATGTTTTACAATAATGATCTGCTTGACAATTGCTTTAAGTATTCCCCGGGTATCGGGCCTAGGCCGTACGCTAGAATCGACGACAATGGTGGTATCTCGCTCGTTCAAGAGCTCGATTACAGTGCCTTCGCAAAATTTGCTTTGCCAGT
>JADFMB010000050.1 GCA_022564115.1 Pseudomonadota bacterium | reverse complement strand
CCGAGACGCGTCTCTGGCTCGCATCCGTTCAAAATCTTTTTGGCGATGGTGCTTTTGCCGGGGTTTGCATCGATGACGATTCGGCGGAGGAATTCGACGGCGTGGCGCGCGCGCTGGAGATGCCTCCGGTTTTGATACAGGATGTTCGCTTCGCAGGACGCGACCGTTCGGGTGAACTCGATCTCCTCGCCAGCGTTCGGGGACACAGTTCGGATATGGGCGTGTACGGGTTGACAACGGACGCGCGCTCCACGATACACGGCATGCTCGGTCCCGATGAGATTTCACGATATCACGCGCGTGCCCCCGAGGCGTACACGAACGCCGCGCTGATCGCGTCGCGCGTCGATGGCGATCTGCTTCGTGCGATGGGTGCCACCGAAGGGATATCGGAGCTTTCGTTGCTGAGCGACGCAGACGATCGCGACAGGTTTGAAACGGAACTCCGAGGCCGTTTCAAGGCGCTGTTCAAAGACGCCGCCGATACTGTGCGCGATTCGCTGCGCGATTGCCTCGAAAGTGAACTGGACGCGATTGCGCAGGAGAGGCTGTGGGGAACGTTCGAACAGTTCCAGCGGGTCGTGGAACGGCTCACCCATCTCGGCGTCACACTCGGACCAGCGACAGGACTACGCCTTCAATCGATCACCGCGTGGTTACTCGGGATCACGTCTTTCAACCCCTACGAAATCGACAAAGCGTTCGTAGTATGGCGTGCCCGTTAAACCTTCCGGCATGTCCGCGTCAAGCGGCACGGGCATCAGATCGCCGCGCACCCGTTTGATGTCGGTGTTGTCGCGGATGGCGGCGCACAGCAGGTCGGCCAGCGCCCCGGTGCCCGATAGCTGGACGTTGCCGTGGGCGTCCTTTTCGACCTCCTGGGCCAGCTTGGCGGCGATGGGCTCGCCGGTGGCATCGTGGATGCCTTCCGACACCGCGATCACGCAGCGGCCGAATTTGTCGACGGCGGCTTTGACGTCGGCATTGAACCCGTCCATGGAGAAATCCCGCTCCGGCAGATAGATCAGGTGCGGGCCGTCGTCCGGATACTTGCGCGCCAGGGCCGACGCCGCGGTCAGGAAACCGGCGTGGCGGCCCATGACGACGCCGACGTAGACGCCGGGCAGGGCCCGGTTGTCGAGGTTGACGCCGGCGAAGGAGCAGGCGACGAACCTGGCCGCCGACGGATAGCCCGGCGTGTGGTCGTTGACCATCAGGTCGTTGTCGATGGTCTTCGGAATATGGACGCAGCGCAGCGCGTATTCGGCGTTGGCGGCCTCTTCGGCGAGGATGCGAAGGGTGTCCGAGGAATCGTTGCCGCCGATGTAGAAAAAGGTACCGATGCCGTGGGCCCGCAGGACCTTGAAGATCTCCTGACAGTATTTCGCGTCCGGCTTGTCGCGGGTCGAGCCCAGGGCCGAGCACGGGGTGGCGGCGACCCGTTCCAGGTTTTCCGCCGTCTCGCCGCCGAGGTCGATGAAGTCCTCGTTGACGATGCCCTGGACGCCGTGGAAGGCGCCGTAAACGGCCTCCACGCCGGCGTGGTCGCGCGCCGTGGTCACGGCGCCGACGAGGGACTGGTTGATGACCGCCGTCGGGCCGCCGCCCTGGGCGATGAGGACTTTTCCTTGGGCCATGGATAGCGCTTCCTTTGGTTTTTCCGCCGTCCGCCGATTTTAGGAAACGCCGCCGCCCGTGCAAAGCCCCCTGCCCGCCCCCGCGAGTCCTGCGCGCCCTTCCCCCGCAACCAAGAGATCGGAAAAAACGCCTCGTTGGCGCTTGTCCGAGGTTAAGGGGTGGGCGGGGGGCTTGAAAAATCGGCGAAGGACGTATACCACCCTCTTGCCTTTGCGACCCCATCGTCTAGAGGCCTAGGACACCGGCCTTTCACGCCGGCAACACGGGTTCGAATCCCGTTGGGGTCGCCATTTTTTGTCTGAAATAAAAAAGACCCCAAGGGAGAAATCGCACGGGCCGGGATGCAAGCGGTAGGGGGCGTTATCCCCCTTGCCGGTGGGCTTTTGTCAGCGATTGCCGGAATGTGGGGAGAGAAGGAGCAGCAAAAGTGGAACAACTTCTTATAGCATTGGGCAAAGATGCTGGAAGGCGAACTCAGGGAGAAGCAACAGACCATCGTTGAAATTCTCTCTCGCCTGGACGTTCATGACGAAGAGATTGAAACTAGGGTCAAGAGCGAAGAGTACCAATCTCTCCTTAAGAAAGCCTTCTGTGAATGGGCCGGGACGGAGAGCGAGAAGAAGCGAGTATTCATACGCAACATTCTCACGAACGCGGCATCAGCAAGGCTGACCTCTGACGATATGGTCCGGCTTTTTGTTGATTGGATCGGCAAATACTCCGAACTTCACTTTGAGGTTATCGGGGCCATCTACAATTCCAACGGCATCACGCGGGCCGAGGTCTGGCACGAGATCGGCAAGGGTGACGTTGCGGACGATTCAGCCGAGGCCGATCTCTTCAAGACCCTTTTCCATGATCTATCGACCGGCCACATCATCCGGCAGTACAGGGAGACGACTTATGATGGCCGTCAGATCAAGAAAAGCACAAGAGGGCGTAGCAAAAACGCAAGTCCATATATGACCTCGGCCTTTGAGGATGAAAAGGAATACGTCTTGACCGCCCTCGGGGAACAGTTCGTTCATTACGCTATGACCGATCTTCCTCCCAAGATTGACTGTCAGGCTGCTTAAGATACACCCGTTGCGGGCCGCCGTCGGCGCCGGGGAAAGCGTCCCTCAACCGAAGGCGCGGCGCTTGGTTTTCTTGCCGAAGAGCTTTTCGATGTCCTTGTCCATCTTGGCGAAGGACATGATGTTGGTGTTGGGCTCGCCGAACAGGAAACCCTGGACGTACTGAACGCCGCATTCGCGGACGAATTCCAGGCCTTCGGGGCTGTCCACCATCTCGCCGATCGTCTCCACGCCGAGCTCGCGGCAGAACCGGGTCAGCGCCTTCAGGAAGGCCCGGCCCTTGGCCACCTTTTGGGCGTCTTGAATGACCGAGCCGTCGAACTTGACGACATCGACGTCGAGGGTGGCGAGATACTGGAAGCTGGCGGCACCGGCGCCGAAATCGTCGAGGCAGACCTCGTAGCCGTCCTTGCGCAGGACCTGGATAAAATCATTGGCGGCATCGAGGTCGGCCATGCGCGCCGATTCCGTGATCTCGAAGAGAACCCGATCCGACGCCCACTGGTTTTCGGCCAGAAGCGCCATCAGGCCTTCGACGTATTTCTCGTTACCGACCGAAAAACCGGAAATATTGATCGCCGCCTGATAGCGGTCGGGGATGTTGGCCAGAAGCCCAATCACCTTTGTCGCCATGGCCAGGTCGAATTCGGGAATCAGCCCCGCTTCCTCGGCGAAGGTGATGGTCTCGTAGGGGGAAACCCCCTTGCCGTCCTTCCTGAACCGGACCAGGGCCTCGTAGTGGTGGATTTCGCCGGACACCGTGTGGAGGATGGGATGGAAGGCGACGTCGAAATCGGCGGCGCTAACCAGGCGGCGGAATTCCCTGACCCGGTCGGCGGTTTCGGAAACCAGGGACGAAAAAGAGGATTCCAGATTGTCGAAGTCGATTTCGCCTTCCTCGGCGTTTTGGAACATGCGCAGCGTGTAGCCCAGCCCGCTGGCGATGTCTTCCTTGCTGACGTCCTCCTGGCCGACGTCCAGGCTCGCCGACTTGACCTCCACGCCCTGTCCCGTCGGGTCGGCCTCCTGCGAGAACTGGCTGATCTGTTTTTCGACCTCGGCGACGTCGAGGCTGGCGTCGTGGACCAGGCCGAACCGGCCCTCGCCGACCCGGGACGCCATGTCGCCGCCGACCGAGTTGGCCTTCAGGTAGGTGCCCAGGGTTTCGAGGAGCTTTTGCTCGCTTTCCTCGTCCAGGCGTTCGCGCAGGCCATCGTAACCGGGCAGCGAAATCAGGGTCAGCAGGTTGTCTTCGCCGATTTCGCCGCTGGCGACCGCGTCTTTCAGGCTTTCGGCGAAAATGCCGGGATCCTGGAGGCCGGTTTCGGAATCGCGGGTGGCGTCCTTCTTGCGGTTGGAGCCGGCCGACGGGCTGTTGCGGAAGGCTATGAAATAGTGTCCGCCCAGGTCTTCCAGCTTATAGCCGGCGAACAACAGGGCCTGCGGTCCCTTGGCCCCGCCCTGAAGGCGCACGGTGGCGTTTTCGATCCGCCCCGACTTGCGCGGAATCGCCAATAGTCCCCGGACCAGGGACAGATCCTTGGGCTCGACGAAATCTTCCAGCGAGTCACCGATCAACTGATCGGAGCTTTTGCCGACCAGGGGCTTGGTCGGGCCGACGGCGAAGACGACCTTCTCGTCGCCGTCGCATTCGATCAGGACGTCGGCCCAGCAGAAAGCCATGGCGACGAACCGGTCGCGCTCGGACCGCATTTTCGAGGCTTGGTCGTCGGTCATGATTTACCCGCCGCTAACGATGCGAAGAAGTCCCAGATTAGTGAAATAATGGCTTTGATCCTTGCCCATGGAAAGTAAAAGAAACGCCAACAGTTTCCGTCCCACCCCCTGCACGTTCCTTTTGGGACCGTTTGACCGATCCTTACAGTAACCTTACAGACGAGTGTACCCTAAAAAGGCGGCAAAAAGTAACCGTATAAAGCCCGCGTGATGTTTCTTCCGTATGACGTGCAGGTTGCGGAATGTGTCGATTTTCATTGGCCTCGTACGAGAGTCCGCAAAACCGGTGAGGAAGGCCGCCTGGGCCGGCCTCACAGTTCTCTTTTCGCCTGTTCGATCAATTTCCCGAGCCCCCCCGCCGGGGCGTCGGGGCTGTGGCGGCCGAGATAGTATTCCAGTAAATTGGCGAAATCCTCGATCACCTGGCCGGGGTCGGCGTCCTTGCCTTGGCGACGGGATTCGACGAAGGCGGAAAAATTGGCCGCCGCGTGGCGAAGCCCCTGGGCCACCTCTTCCAGGGGCGCGCCGTCCTGAAGCCGGGCATTGGCGACGTTGATGATCTGATTGGCGATCTGGACGCTGAGGGTATTGTCCTTGTGGTCACCCAGGGAATCACCGGGGGGGTCACCAGGGGGTTCACTAGACATGGTTTCAAGCCTCCGCGGGCCGGTTATTTGGGGCATTCCGGACCCAGGTATATCACATTTTCCCGGTTCCCATTAATTCGTGCTTTCGCGGCCGTTGCCAGCCGTTTCGTGGGAAGTTATCTTGCATAACTTGGCATGAACCCGGGACACCCGAACCATGGCTGAAAAGAAATTCCGGTTAATCACGCGGGCCGATTTCGACGGCGTCGTCTGCGGGGCGCTGTTCAACGAGCTGGAAATGATCGACGACATCGTGTTTGCCGAGCCCAACGACATGCAGCAGGGAAGGGTCCCTGTTTCCGACAAGGACATCAGCACCAACCTGCCGTTCGTCGAGGGCATTCACCTCTGTCTGGACCACCACGCCAGCGAGATCGAGCGCGTCGGCGAGAAGGATAACCTGATTATCGACGCCGACGCACCGTCGGCGGCCCGGGTCGTTTACCGTCATTTCGGCGGCAAGGAGGCTTTCCCGGATATCTCGGAGGATCTGTTGGCCGCCGTCGATCAGGCGGATTCAGCCCAATATTCCGAAGAAGACATCCTGGCGCCCGAAAAATGGACGCTGTTGAATTTTATCGTCGATCCGCGCACCGGACTCGAGGGGATTTCCGGTTTCTCCATTCCCCACAATGGGCTGCTGTACGACCTGATGACCTATTGCCGGCACAACCCGATCGAGGAGATCCTGGCACAGCCGGACGTGGTGGAGCGGGTCAACGCCTATCAGTACCAGAAGGAATTTTCCGAATTGCAGTTGGTTCGGTGTTCGGCCGTGCACGGCAACCTGATGGTCGTCGATCTTCGCCACGAAGATCCCATCTATACCTGCAACAGGTTCCTGATCTATGCCCTTAACCCGGAATACAACATATCCATGCACCTGTTGCCGGGAACGGAGGAGGGGACCACGGCCATCTCCGTCGGCAAATCCATCCTCGACAGATCCTCGAAAACCAATATCGGTTCCTTGTTGCTGGAATTCGGCGGCGGCGGCCACGAAGCCGCCGGCGGCTGCAAGGTCAAGAACGAGGACGCGGACGCGGTCGTCGGGCAACTGATCGAACGCATCACCGCCGACGGATAATCCGCCCTTTGGCGGCGGTTAAGATTTAATTTACCCGCCTTTGGTAGCGTTCCCGGCCTAAACAAATCCACCGTGTTAACCTGGGGACACAATATGACCGCGGTACTTGCCGTTCTTGCCTTCATCATCGCTTTTGGGTCGATCTGGTTCACCGCCGAGGCTCTGAAACGCATTGACGCCCACAACGATGCCACGCTGAAGCCGCATCTCGGCAAGATTCACGCGGTCATCGATGCCAACGACGAAACGTTAAAGTCCCTGACCCGGCGCTTGGAGCAGTTGGAAAAACAGGTCCATCTGCTCAAGCTCAAGGCCGATCTGGCGCCGGAAATAGAGCGGGAAACCGCCGCCATCCAGTCGGGATTTAACGATGCCCAGCTTTATACCCCCACCGTGCGTCTTAACGGCTAACGGCGCTGAAAACGGACCCCGCCGTCCGCGGAAGCCCCGGAAACCGGCCACCCTCCGTCGGCTCGGCGCCATGGTGGTCGCTGCCCTGCTGATGGCGGGGCCGGCCTCGGGCGGGCCCGAGCACGAACTGCGGCGCAACGTCATCGCCGTCATCAGGAGCCAGATCGCCGCCTTCCAGCGCGACGACGGGGATATGGCGTTTTCCTATGCCTCGCCCGAGGTCCAGAGCCAGTTCGGCACCGCCGATGCCTTCCTGGCCCAGTTCGCCGCCGCCTACAAGCCGGTATACCGGCCCAAATCCGTGATCTTCCTGAACCTCGCCTTTTCCCGCGGCCGGTTGGTGCAAAGGGTGCTGCTGCAAGGCCCCGACGACATTGCCGTCGTCGCCCTTTTCCCGATGATGCAGATGAACGACGGATCATGGCGCGTCGACGGCTGCGTGCTGGTGCCGGCGACCGGGAAAAGCGTTTCGACGGAACCCGACGCCCCGGTGCCGCCCAAGCCGCCTGAAATCGCCGCCCTTGCCGATTAATCCAATCTGAATGGATGTAGGGTGTTTCCCGGCCCCTTCCCCAAGCCGGAAAACAGGAGACCCTGCCATGACCTCACCCGTCCTCATCGACCGCCTCGACCATATGGTCTTGACCGTCGCCGACATCGACGAAACCTGCGATTTTTACCGCCGCGTCCTGGGCCTGGAGAAAGCCGTCTTCGGCGGCGGGCGGGTGGCGCTCGGTTTCGGGCGCCAGAAAATCAACCTGCACCCGGCCGAGAACCCCTATACCCCGCGGGCCAAGAACGCGGTAACGGGGGCCGGCGACCTGTGCCTGATCACCGAGACGCCCCTGGACGACGTGATCGCGCATTTGCAGGCCGAGGGAGTCGAGATCATCGAGGGCCCGGTGGCGAAAACCGGGGCCACGGGGCCGATCACGTCGGTCTATTTCCGCGATCCCGATGAAAACCTGATCGAGGTTTCCAACTACGATTGAGCGCTAACCAAGCGCCTGGTCGAGGTCGGCCAACAGGTCGTCGGCCGTTTCCAGGCCGATGGAAAGGCGGATCACGTCGGGTCCGGCGCCGGCGGCCTGGCGCTGTTCGTCGGTCAATTGGCGGTGCGTGGTCGAGGCCGGGTGCAGGATCAGCGACCGGGTATCGCCGACGTTGGCGAGATGGGAAAACAGGTTGACCGATTCAACCAGCCGGATGCCGGCCTCGTAGCCGCCCTTGAGCCCGAAGGTAAACACCGACCCGGCGCCCCGGGGCAGGTATTTCTTGGCCAGGGCGTGATAGGGGCTGTTCTTCAGCCCGGCATAGGACACCCAAGCCACGAACGGGTGCGCGTCCAGGAATTCCGCCACTATCCCGGCGTTGGCGACGTGGCGCTCCATGCGCACCGGCAGCGATTCGATGCCGGTGATGGTGTAAAAGGCGTTGGCCGGCGACATCGCCGGGCCGAAATCGCGCAGCGCCACGGTGCGCGCCTTCATGGTGAAGCCGAAATCGCCGAAGGTCTCAAAGAACGTCAACCCGTGATAGGCGGGGTCGGGCTCGGTCATGGTCGGGAACTTGCCGTCCCTGGCCCAGTCGAACCTGCCCGACTCGATCAGCGCGCCGCCCATGGACGTGCCGTGCCCGGACAGGAACTTGGTCGTCGAATGGATCACCAGGTCGGCCCCCCATTCCATCGGCCGGCACAGGTACGGCGTCGCCATGGTGTTGTCGACGATCAGCGGAATCCCGGCTTCCCGGGCGATGGCGGCGATGGGCTCGACATCGAGCACGATGCCGCCGGGGTTGGCCAGCACTTCGATGAAGATGGCCTTGCATCTGGGCGTCAGGGCTTTTTGGAAATTTTCCGGGTCCGTGGGGTCGACGAAATGACAGGTCCAGCCCAGGCGCTTGAAGCTGTGGCCGAACTGGGTGATCGAGCCGCCGTAGAGGTTGATCGACGAAATGAACTCGTCGCCCGGCTCCAGCAGGGTGAAAAAGGCCAAAAACTGCGCCGCGTGGCCCGACGCCGCGCAGACGGCGGCTCGCCCGCCTTCCAGCGCCGCCATCCGTTCCTCCAACACCGCCACCGTCGGGTTGGTGAGGCGCGAATAGATGAAGCCGAAGGTCTGCAGGTTGAACAGGTCGGCGGCGTGCTCGACGTCCTCGAAAACGTAGGACGTGGTCTGGTAGATGGGCGTGTTGCGCGCCCCGGTGACGGGTTCGGGACTGGCGCCGGCATGGATGGCCAGGGTCTCGATGCCGTATTCGCCGGCGGCCGGGGCTTTCTTCGGCTTGTCGTTCATGCCCTCGGTTTCCTGCGTTTCGAACTGATGATGCCGGTATTGACGCCGCTCCAACCCAACTCGCCGAACAGCCGCCCGTATTCGATCTTCGGGCAGCGGTTCATCACCACCGTCAGTCCCGCCGCCTCGGCCCGTTCGGCCGCCGCGTCGTCGCGGACGCCCAATTGCATCCACAGGACTCGGGCGCCCTTGCCGGCGGCGACCTCGATGGCCTCGTCGGCGATGGCGCCGACGGCGTCCGACGTGCGGAACACGTCGACCATGTCGAATTTGTCGGGGATGTCGCGCAAACGGGCGTAAGTGGTTTCGCCCAGGATGTCCTTGCCGGCATGGCCCGGGTTGACCGGAATCACCCGGTATCCCTTTCTTTGCAGGTATTTCATGGCGAAATTCGACGGCCGCACCCAATCGGGCGACGCGCCGACCATGGCGATGGTCCTGGTGTTGGTGAGGATGCGGCGAAGCAGGGCGTCGTCGTAATGAAGCGGTTCTTCGGCGGCTGGTTTGCTCACCGGTCCTTCCACTCGGGCATGTCGCGTTTTTCGAGGAAGGCGTTGATGCCCTGGCGGGCGTCCTCGCGCTGCATGTTCTCGACCATGGTCTTGGTCGCTTCCTCGTAGGCCCCGGCCAGGCCGTCCTCGATCTGGCGGTAGAAAAGCTTTTTTCCGGCGGCGACGAAGGCGGGACCCTTGGCGGCGACGGCCGCCGCCAGTGCACGGACGGCGGCGTCCAGTTCGCCGGCCGGCACCACGCGGTTGACCAGGCCGTATCGTTCGGCCGTCGGCGCGTCGATGAATTCGCCGGTCATCAGCATTTCCATGGCCTGCTTGCGGGGCAGGTTGCGGGTCACGGCGACCATCGGGGTGCCGCAGAAAAGCCCGACGTTGATGCCCGAGGTGGCGAAACGCGCCTCGTCGGAAGCCACCGCCAGGTCGCACTGGGCGACGAGCTGGCACCCGGCGGCGGTGGCCATGCCGTGCACGCGGGCGATCACCGGCTGCGGGATTTGCGTCAACGACACCATCATCCGGCTGCATTGGTCGAACAGTGCCTGGATGGCTTCCTCGCCGGGGTCGTCGCTCATCTCGCGCAAGTCGTGGCCGGCGCAGAAAGCCTTGCCGTTGGCGGCGATGACGACGGCGCGCACGGTTTTGTCCCCGGTCAGCGAGTCCAACTCCCCCTGGATCAGGCCCATGAGTTCCGTCGACAGGGCGTTGAACTTGTCGGGGCGGTTGAGGGTCAGGGTCGCGATGCCGTCCTCGTCGTGGCGCAAGAGGATCGGGTCGTTTCCCGAGGTTCCGGATTGGGCGGTCATGGTCTTTCCCTTCTGAGGCGCATTATAGGACGTTTCGGTGGGTACTTTCGAGAGTGTTCCCTGATCGCCGGCAGGGCAGGGCTTAAATTTGCTCGTAGTTCCCATGCCGGCCCTTGCCATTGGCGAAGCGCGTGGCGCCGGCAATTCCTTCGGCGTCAACGATGGCGTGGCTGTTTCGCCATTCCGATTCCAGGGCTTCGCGGATCGGCAAACCGTGCTGCAAATATACCGAGCGGCGGTCGGCGCGCACGCATTCCTGCGGGAAACGGGCGATTTCGTGGGCCATGGCCTCGGCCGCCTGGCGGGATTGGCCGTTGGCCACGACTTTTTCGCAGGCGCCGATGGCCAGGCATTCCCCGGCCGGCACCTTGCGTCCGGTAAGGATGATTTCCATCGCCCGGCCGCGTCCCACCAGACGCGGCAGACGGACGGTTCCGCCGTCTATCAGGGGCACCCCCCAGCGGCGGCAGTAGACGCCGATATAGGCGTCTTCTTCCATGATCCGAATGTCGCACCAAAGGGCCAATTCCATGCCCCCGGCGACGGCCGGGCCGGCAATGGCGCCGATCACCGGTTTCGACAGGTCCAACCGCGACGGCCCCAACGGACCCCGGGGCGCGGGGCCGCCATCGGCGGGGAAATGCAGGTCCTTGAGGGGGTCTTCGCCCGGTTTCAGGGAACTCACGTATTTCAGATCCCAGCCGGCACAGAAGGCACCGCCGGCACCCCAAAACACGGCGACGCTGGCCTCGGGGTCATGGTCGAATTCCAGGAAGGCCTCGACTAGGGCATCGCCCGTTTCCGGGTCGACGGCGTTCCGGGCCTCGGGCCGGTCGTTGATGATGGTGGTGACGGGGCCGTCCTTCTCCACTCTTACTGTCATTGGATTTCCTCCCGGTTTTCAGCCAAGGACGCTACATTACCTTTACGTAAACGTCAACTTGGGTCATGATCGCCGCCAAGGTTGTTGAAACCCCGGGATTTAGATAATGCCGCGCATATCCATCGACGAATTCGAGAGTCTGATTCGCCAACAGGTTCCCTTCATCGCCGCTCTCGGTGCCCGCTTGGAGAAACTGGGCAAGGGGACGGCCACCGTGCACATGTCGGGCAAACCGGAATTCCTGCGGCCCGGGGATTCGGTCAACGGGCCGGTCCTGGTGGCGCTTGTCGACGTCGCCATGTATGCGGCGATCATGAGCCTGATCGGCCGTTCGGAAATGGTTTTGACAACGAACCTCAATATCAACTTCCTGCGCCCGCCGCCGCTCGGCGATCTTATGGCGGAAGCGCGGGTGATCAAGCTTGGCAAACGCCTGGCGGTGATGGAGGCGACGGTGTTTTCCGACGGCCACGACGAACCGGTCGTCCACGCCACGGGGACCTATTCGATTCCCCCCGACAAGGGGAAGGAGGGCCCCCCCGATAGGGGGAAGTAGGAGGCGAATAGGGCCCGCATAGGGAATGGAGCGGTATTATAATACCACCCCTCTAAACCCCGGTTTTCTTTATAAATTTCGCGTTGACTCGGCCGAATTTAATGGCATACTCCGCGACTTCGCGAACCTTGGGGGCAAGCCCGGCGAGGGGCTTTCCCGGCCCCGGTTTTAGAACAAAGAAGTTTGGACGGCACCTGTTATGAAAACCTATTCGGCGAAACCGTCGGACATTGAAAAGAAATGGTACGTCATCGACGCCGAGGACGTGGTCCTGGGCCGCATGGCCTCGATCATCGCCATGCGGCTGCGCGGCAAGCACAAGCCGCTTTTCACGCCCCATATCGATTGCGGCGACAACATCATCGTCGTCAACGCCGATAAGGTCCGGCTGACCGGCCGCAAGACGGAAAACAAGATTTATTACCGGCACACCGGTTATCCGGGCGGCATCAAGTCGCGCACCGCCGGCGGCATCCTGGCCGGCAAGCACCCCGAGCGCGTGGTCATCAAGGCCGTCGAGCGGATGATCAGCCGCAATCCCCTGGGCCGTCAGCAGATGCGGAAACTTCACGTCTACAAGGGCGCCGAGCACCCCCATCAGGCGCAAAACCCCGAAATCCTGGACGTTGCCGCGATGAATCCCAAGAACAAGAGGAGCGCCTAAGCGATGGCCGAGGAAACCAAGACCCTGGCGGACCTGAAGGATCTCGTCACCCCGCCGACGGACGGTGGAGCGGACGCCGTTGCCTCGGAAGCCGGTGCCGTGACGCCGGCGGCGGAGCCCGCGGCCCCGGTCGAGCCGAAGATCGACGACAAGGGCCGCTCCTACGCCACCGGCAAGCGCAAGGACGCCGTCGCCCGGGTGTGGATCAAGCCCGGCCCCGGCAAGATCACCGTCAACGGCCGCCAACTGGAAATCTATTTCGCCCGCCCGGTGCTTAGGATGCTGATCAACCAGCCGTTCGCCGTCACCGAACGCGAGGGCCAATACGACGTCACCTGCACGGTCAAGGGCGGCGGGCTTTCGGGCCAGGCCGGGGCGGTCAAGCACGGCATCAGCAAGGCGCTGTTGTACTATGAGCCGGGCCTCAGGGGGGCGCTCAAGAAGGAAGGCTTCCTGACCCGCGATTCCCGCGTCGTCGAGCGCAAGAAATACGGCCGCCGCAAGGCGCGGCGCAGCTTCCAGTTCTCGAAACGTTAGATTAGAAGCTACAAAAATCCAATTTTTTCAATGGTCTACCACCGATGCAAACCACAATACGGGTTGGTCATCGTCACTTCGGAAACTTGAGCGCCTTACAAACGGAATTTGAGAAATAGGAGAAACTCTCATGACTGACTATATCATTGCCTATCACGGTGGGAATAAGCCTGCGACCCCTGAGGAGGGAGCCAAACATATGGCGAAATGGCAAGCTTGGGTCGACGGCCTTGGCGATGCCGCGGTCAACCCGGGCACTCCCTTGGGAAAGTCCAGGATCGTAAGCTCTTCGGGTGTATCAGACGACGGGGGGGCGAATCCCATGTCAGGGTTTTCTATTGTGAAAGCCGACAACATGGATGCTGCTCTTGAAATGGCTAAGGAATGCCCGTTTCTTGAAACCGGCGGCACACTTGAAGTCGCAGAAATAATGAAAATGTAGTCACCCGTATCGCGACCCAGACAATCCAGAGGGCCAAATTATGGAAGAATTGACAACTGGAATAAGCTGGTTCGCGGTCATTTTGGCGCCTTAATCTCGTTTTTGGCTGGGTGGCTTGCCAAATAATTTGCGCATACCCCATCTTGCCTTGCACTTAGTTTCCGTCAGTTAAAATTAAGACCTGGAAACAATAAAATATTTGCTTCTTTGGCCCAGGAATAGTTACAAACAAATCACCTTTAGAATATGCATCAAATAACATATTGTTTTGTAATGATAAAACGTAGATTACACCTAACGAAACGTTAATCCCCGGATAACGGATTTTGCTCTAAGATCGGGCGTCCCCCCGTTTATTACGGCGGCGGCGCCCGTTTTTTTTGGGGGGGCCATTTCAGGATAAAGACCATGACGGCAAGGATATTCATCGACGGCGAAGCCGGCACCACGGGCCTGCAGATCCGGGCGCGCCTGGACGGCCGCGCCGACGTCGAGGTCGTCAGCCTGGGCGATGACAAGCGCAAGGACCCGGTTGCCCGGGCCGGGATGCTGAACGGGTGCGATCTGGCGATCCTGTGCCTGCCCGACGCCGCCGCCAGGGAAGCGGTGGCGCTGATCGACAACCCGGACGTCCGGGTTATCGACGCCTCGACCGCGCACCGGACCGCCGACGGCTGGACCTATGGATTCCCGGAGCTCGACGCCGAACAGGCCGGGCGCATCGCCGAGGCCAAGCGGGTCGCCAATCCCGGCTGTTATGCCCTGGCCTCCATCGCCATGCTGCGTCCGCTGATTTCGGCCGGGCTGTTGCCGGCCGGCCACGCGGTAACCCTCAACGCCGTTTCCGGCTATTCCGGCGGCGGCCGCAAGATGATCGAAAGCTACGAGGACGAAAACGCCGCCGACTACACCGAGGCCCCGTTGCGGGTCTACGGCCTCGGCCTGGAGCACAAGCACGTGCCCGAGATCGAGGTCCATGGCGGGCTGGAGAAAAGGCCGTTGTTCATGCCCAGCGTCGGGCGCTTCAGCCGGGGCATGATCGTGCAGTTACCGTTGCAACTGTGGTCGCTGCCGGGCCAGCCCGAACCGAAGGACATTCACGGCGCGCTGGCGGCCCATTACCAGGACCGCCGGTTCGTCACCGTGCCTGACCTGGCCGACACGGCGGCGATGGCCGGCCTCGAGCCCGAGGCCCTGAACGGCACCGACGAGCTCAGGCTGCACGTCTTCGCCAACCAGGCCCGCGAGCAGGCGGTGGTGGCGGCGCTGCTCGACAACCTGGGCAAGGGCGCCGCCGGTCAGGCGGTGCACAACATGAACCTGATGCTGGGTTTGGACGAGGCGGCGGGGCTGGTTTAGGGCCCGGCTACCCCCCGACCCGTTTAAGGTCCCGCCAGCGGGTCGTGTAGGCGGGGCTGCGCATTTTCTGTTTCATCATCCACGGACGCCGGGTGCCGGCGGCGGCGAAGCGCACCGTGTCGCGGCCCCAGTCCCTGTTGAGCCGGTCCACGGCCCGCATCAGGGCGCCGGCGCGGTCCTGATCGACGGTGGCGAACAGGCCCAGTTGCATGGCCCCGGCCTTCTCCAGCCCGTCCAGGAACACGCCCGCCTTCTGGTACGCCAGCCCGGGCCGGTAGATCCGTTTCAGGCACCGCCCGGCGGCGGCGATCATCGCCGGGGTGTCGAAGGTGGCCTCGGGGAAGGTGAAGCCGGCGGCGTTGGCGTAGCGTTGTTGATGGCTGTCGAAAGGGCTGGTGCGGAGGAATACCGTCAGCGTGTTGGCGGCCAGGTCCTGGCGGCGGAGCTTTTCGGCGGCGCGCCCGGCGTAGGTGGCGACGGCCTCGGCGATGTCGCGGTATTCGGTGAGCCGCCGCCCGAAACCGCGGGAAACCATGATTCCCTTCTGGTCCGGCCGCGCCGGTTCCAGGTCCAGGCACGCGATGCCGCGCAGTTCGAGCACCGTGCGCTCGACGGCGACGCCGAGGTGTGAGCGGATGAATTTGGGCTCGGCGCGTTTGAGGTCGAGCGCCGTGACGACGCCGAGCTTGCCGAGACGCCGGGCCAGCCGGCGGCCGATGCCCCACACGGCGTCGGCGGCAAGGGCGGCCAGCAGCGCGTCGTTGTCGCCGGGGTCGGGGGGCATGACGAACACGCCGCCCAGCCGAGGGTCTTTCTTGGCCGTCCGGTTGGCGATCTTGGCCAGCGTTTTGGTGGCGCCGGTGCCGACCGAGACCGGCAGTCCGGTCCACCGGTGGACGGCGTCCTTGACGGCGCGGCCGTGGGCCGCCGGGTCGGCGAAGCCGCTCAGGTCGAGGAACGATTCATCGATGGAATAGACCTCCAGGTAAGGGGTGAACCGTTTCAGCACCGCGACCACGCGGGCCGACATGTCGCCGTAAAGCGCATAGTTGGACGAATAGACCCGGACCCGCTCGCGGCGCAGGAAATCCTTCACCTTGTGGACCGGCTCGCCCATGGGGATTCCGAGGTCCTTGGCTTCCTGGGAGCGGGCGATGATGCAGCCGTCGTTGTTGGACAGCACGACCACCGG
>JADFMB010000213.1 GCA_022564115.1 Pseudomonadota bacterium | reverse complement strand
AACGCATCCAGGGTCACCGACGTCGAAAGGTCTTCGTCCAAAACGAAGCTGGCGTCATTGGAGATGCAGGCCAGGTGCAATACCGCCTCGATGCCCTCGAGGGCCTCGGCCAAATGGGCGATATCTCGGATGTCGCCTTCGATGATATTTAAGTTGGGGTTGTCCATGGGCAGGAAATCGCCGCCGTAATAGAGGATGTCATAGACGGTGACCCGATAGCCACGGTCCAGCAACCGCGGCGTCAACACGCTGCCGCAGTAACCGGCGCCACCCGTTATCAGTATTTTTTGGAACTTCACCTGACTTCCCAACGAGACTGGTTATTCGGCCGCATTCGTTTCCGCCGTGTCTATGGCGTACCCGGCTGCCGTGGCGTCGTCATGGAACATCCGCACCGTTTCCCGCGAAAAAACGCCAAGGTCCTTGCCGACGCTGGACAGCTTCCTGAGCACGTCGTTGGTGACGGTGATGATGTGGCATCCGGCTTCGTCGGCCTGGAAGATGTTCAACAGCTCGCGGGGGCTGGCCCACATCAGTTCCGATTTCGGCTTCGCCTTGGCGATGTCGACGGCGCTTTTCATATGCGGGATCGGGTCGCGCCCGGTGTCGGCGACCCGCCCGGCGAAGACCGACAGGATGGCCGGCGTGCCGGGATCGAGGACGCCGACGATCTCCCGCACCTGTTGCAACGTGAACATGGCGGTCACGTTGACAGCAACCCCGTTGCCCGAAAGCTTCTCGACCAAGGGGGCGGTGCTTTCGCCCTTGGTGTTGGTGATCGGAATCTTGACATTGACGTTCGGCCCCCAAGACGCGATTTCCATCGCCTGGCGCTCCATTTCGTCGAACGCGTCGGCGAAGACCTCGAACGAAATAGGACGCTCGGTGACGATCTTCAGCGCCTCGAGCGCAAAGGCCCTGTAATCGTCGACCCCGGCCTTGCGCATCAGCGTCGGGTTGGTGGTGAAGCCCTTGATCAAGGGCTCCTGGGACATCTCGCGGATTCCCTCCAGATCGGCGCCATCGGCGAAAATCTTGATGCTCAAGTCACTGAGGAGAGGAGGATTCGTCACAACCTGTTCATTACCTATTCAATGCCGTTGCCTTCAAGGGCCAGGATCAGGTCCTTCGCTTCGGCAAGGGAATGGACCCATTTATCCGCGTTATCAGGGGATTGTTCCCGATACCCCCGGTCAATGAAGATGGTAAAACACCCCGCCGCGTTTCCCGCTTCGATATCGGTTTTGCGGTCTCCGACAACATAGCTTTGGGATAGGTCTAAATCAAACTCCCTCGCCGCCTCGGTCAACATGCCGGGCTTCGGTTTTCTGCATATGCATCCCTCTGTTTGCGAATGATAACAGACCTTTATCGCCGTCAAGGGCAGGGTCTGTTGCAAGATTCGGTTCATTTCCTCGACCACCGGGCGTTCGACAAGGCCGTTGCCGACGTCCGGCTGATTGGTGAAAACCAGCAGTCGGAACCCGGCCTCGGCCAAACGCGTGGTCACGTCCCCGGATTCGGGAAGAATCTCGAATTCCTCGAGCGTCCTGACGGCATGGGGCTTGCCGTCACGGACGAGGCCGCGGACCAAAACCCCGTCGCGATCGAAAAACACGGCTTTTTTCATTTTTCCCGGCTGTTCCCGTTCGGGGCCATCCCTGCCCTATCATAGAGTTAGTAATTTTGAGGAATTGTGTAGTCAAAAAAAACACGCTGCCGCCGCTCGGGTGAAAAAAAGCTTTCCCTCCGGTCGTCGCGGGGCCCGGAGAAGGATCGCCGGGAACTCAACACGGATCAATTGACGGCCCGAAGAATTGACCAGGCTTGTTTTTCGCCGATTGCGAATAGCTGTTTTTCCTGTTTAACCGGGTTTTTTCGGGTCCGGGGGCTACCTTGCCAAACCAGACCCGACCCCCCACATTGTTTCGCAACTGGGTTGCGTTTTCCCCCGCCACCGGCGTAAAGAGTGTTCCATGAGGTATGCGAGTCGAAAATGAAGGCCCTGCTCACCAATTTCAAAACCGGCGATATGTCCGTCACCGAGGTGCCGGCGCCCGTTGTCAAGGCCGGGGGCGTGCTCGTTCATAACGCCGCTTCCCTGATCAGCGCCGGAACCGAGAAGGCGGTCATCGAGCTGGCGAAAATGAATAGCCTGCAAAAGGCTCGCGCCCGGCCCGATCTCGTGCGCAAGGTGCTGAGAAAGGTGGTCCAGGAAGGAATCATCGGCACCGCCAGGAACGTGCGCGCTCGTATGAACACGCCGATCCCCCTCGGCTACTCCTGTGCCGGCATTGCCAAAGAGATCGGCGCCGGGGTCACCGACATCCACCCCGGACAACGGGTCGCCTGCGCCGGCATGGGGTATGCCAACCACGCGGAGGCCGTTTTCGTGCCCAGGAACCTCCTCGTGCCGATACCCGAAGGGGTCGGCTTCCAGGACGCCGCCTTCGTCACCGTCGGCGCCATTGCCATGCACGGCATCAGGCAGGCGGGCGCCAACCTCGGCGAGGCGGTGGCGATTATCGGCCTCGGGCTGGTCGGCCAGATTACGGCGCAGATCTGCACGGCGGCCGGTTACCGGGTCTTCGGCATCGATCTCGACCCCGAAAAAGTGCGTCTGGCCATGGATTTGGGCGCCGAGGGCGGCGTCGCCATGGACGAAGGCGACGTGGCTTCCGCCGTCAACGGGTTCACCCGGGGCCGCGGCGTTGACGCGGTTCTCATTACCGCCGGAACCAAGAGCAACGACCCCATCGAGCTTGCCGCCGAGATCGCCCGCGACCGGGCCATCATCGTCGCCGTCGGGGACATCGGCCTCGGAGTCCCGCGCCGGCCATTCTATGCCAAGGAACTGGAACTCCGGCTTTCCCGGTCCTACGGGCCGGGCCGGTATGACGCCCTTTACGAGGAACGCGGCCACGATTACCCCGTCGGTTACGTCCGCTGGACCGAAAACAGGAACATGGAGGCGTTCCTGGACCTGGTCGCCGCCGGCCGGGTCCGGCTCGAACCCTTGATCACCCGCAGCTATCCCATCGAAGAGGCCGCCAAGGCCTATGAATTGCTGTCCGGGAAACAAAACAAACCCTTCATCGGCATTCTGCTCAGTTACGACCACACCCAGGACCATGCCAAGACGGTGAGCCTCAAGCCGGCGGCGGAAGCCCGCTCAACGGCAAAGCCCGAAGGACAACTGGGGATCGGCGTCATCGGCGCCGGAGCCTTCGCCCAGGGTGTCCTGCTTCCGAAGCTGAAATCCCTCAAGGACGTCGATATCCGGTCCGTCGCCTCCGAGCGCGGTCTTTCGGCGCGCGCGGCGGCCGACAAGTACGGCGCCGCCGAGTGCACG
>JADFMB010000002.1:17947-60174 GCA_022564115.1 Pseudomonadota bacterium | reverse complement strand
CGACCAAGCTCAGGGTCGCCCTGAGCGAACGAAGCGAGTCGAAGGGCGACTCCGTTCGGCCATTGCGCCGAAAGGCGTAACCGCGAAACAAGGGGTGCCATCATCATTGCGACCGAGTCCGTGCCTACCAACTTTGTGGCTGGGGTCGCTGGATTTCGGCAGCGGGATCTTTTTCAGGTGGCAGAATCCGACAAGAAAGACGGTGAAATTAAGTTTAACCAGCCGTAGTCAACCGTAGATTGATTGGGCGGCTTCCCGCCCCGTTCACTCCCCCATGCTAGAATTTTCAGGTTGGCGGGATAGCCAAGAGGCAAGGCGGCGGTCTGCAAAACCGCTATACGTCGGTTCGATTCCGACTCCCGCCTTTGAGGTTTGCTCGGCAAGAGAAAAGGGCGGTTAGCTCAGCTGGCTAGAGTACATCCTTGACATGGATGGGGTCACAGGTTCGAGTCCTGTACCGCCCACGGTTTGCACATAATAATTAATGAACGGTGTCCATGAATTCAAGTATGTTTCACGTGAAACGTTTACCGGCGCCAGCTCCAGGAGTGCGCGATTTATGGCCCTCTCCGCATGGGGGGACCACTGCCAGGAAGGAGGATGTTTCACGTGAAACAACGTGGCTCTAGGCTGCTATTAGGTATTGACGTCGGCACGTCTGGGCTGAAGGCGTTACTGCTCTCCCCTGTGGGGAAAGTGCGTGGTGCCGTCACGGAGGCGTATCCCCTAGATGTGCCTCGGCCAGGATGGGCACAACAGGATCCCCGCCTCTGGTGGGGGGCCTGTCGGCGGGCCATCCGTCGGCTGCTCCAGGCTAGCCATACAAAACCCCGTGAAGTTGAGGGTGTTGGGCTCACTGGACAGATGCATGGGTCGGTGTTTCTGGGTGCCCAGGGCCAGGTCCTCACGCCTGCCCTTCTCTGGTGTGATCAGCGTACAGCGGTGGAGTGCAGCATGATCACCCGGTTGGTGGGCGGACGATCCGCGCTGCTCCGCTATACCTTTAACCTGGCGCTCACTGGGTTTACCGCACCCAAGGTGCTCTGGGTCAAGCGCCACCTCCCTCAGGTGTATCGGAATACAACAAAAGTGTTGTTGCCAAAGGATTTTATTCGCAACTTTATGGTGAGCCAGTTTTTGACTGGTGAGATTGATTCCCCTATAATAGACGATGATTTTACCGCCATTTATTATCGATACCTTATTCTTTTAAAGGGTTATCCGGACTACCAATTTACCAACATCCAGAATGAGGACTTCACCGTCGTCGGCGTCGGCGATATGTCCGGCGACGTTTTCGGCAACGGCATGCTGCTGTCGAAACACATCAAGCTGATCGGCGCCTTCAATCACCTGCATATCTTCGTCGATCCCGATCCCGACCCGGCAAAGAGCCTGGCCGAACGCAAGCGGCTGTTCAGGTTGCCGCGCTCGGCCTGGACCGATTACGACAAAAAACTGATTTCGCCGGGCGGCGCGATCTATGAGCGGAGCGCCAAGTCCCTGCGTTTGTCTCCGGAAGTACGCGCCCTTTTCGAGGTCCCCAAGGATCAGGTAACGCCGAACGAGCTGTTGAGTTATATGCTGAAAGCGCAAGTCGACCTTATGTGGTTCGGTGGCATTGGCACCTACATCAAGGCGTCTTCCGAATCCGACCTCGACGTCGGCGACCGCGCCAACGATACCATCCGCGTCAACGGCGCCGAAATTCGCTGCAAGGTCCTCGGCGAGGGCGCCAACCTGGGCGCGACGCAATTGGGGCGCATCGAATACGCGCTTCGGGGCGGGCGCCTGAACACCGATTCCATCGACAACTCGGCCGGGGTCGACTGCTCGGACCACGAGGTCAACATCAAGATTCTGATCGATTCGGTCGTTGCCAAGGGCCGTCTTTCGGCAGCCCAGCGCAACAAGCTGCTGGCCTCGATGACCAAAGAGGTCGGAAGTCTGGTCCTGCGTCACAACTACCTTCAGACCCAGGCTATGACCATGATCCAGGCCAAGGGGTCCCAGGCCCTGGACAACCAGACCCGCCTGATGCGGACGCTGGAACGGATGGGCCGGCTGGACCGGGAGGTCGAATTCCTGCCCAATGACGAAACCCTGGACGAGCGGGAAAAGGCGAAACAGGGCCTGACCCGGCCGGAGATCGCGATCGTGATGTCGTACGCGAAAATCTGGCTTTACGACGAGATTTTGGCATCCAACCTACCCGATGACCCGAAGCTGGAGGAAGACCTGGTCCAGTATTTCCCGACGCCGCTCTGGATCAAGTACCATCGCGAAATTTGCCACCACCGGCTGAGCCGCGAAATCATCGCCACCCGGGTCACCAATTCCATGATCAACCGGGTCGGCGGCACCTTTATCCCGGAATTCATGGAAAAGACCGGTAAATCGGCGCCTGACATCGCGCGTGCCTATATCATCGCCCGCGAGGTATTCAAGCTCCGTGACCTTTGGGATGGGATCGAAAAGCTGGACGACCGGGTGCCGACAGCGATCCAAACCGCCATGATTCTGGACATCAACCATCTGGTCGCATGGGTGACCCTGTGGTTCCTCCGCAACGGCAAGCCGGGCCTGGACATCGGCAGGCACGTCAAGGAATTTCAAGGCGGCATCACCAAGCTTTCGGAAGGGCTCAGGGAATCGTTGCCGGGCCATTACCTGAGGGATTTAAAAAAGCGCGCCCAGCCCTACCTCGGCAAGGGCGTGCCCGAGACCCTGGGGCTCAGGATTTCCAACTTGGTCAATCTTTATTCCGGCTGTGACATCGTCAGGCTGGCCAACAGGCGCCGGATGCCGGTCGGCAACGCGGCCAAGACCTATTTCGCCATCGGCACCCGTTTCCATTTGGGCAGGCTTCGCGGGGCGGCGGATAAAATCGGCTCCACAAGCCATTGGCAGAACCTGGCCGTAGCCGCGCTGACCGAGGAAATCTACGGCCATCAACTGACCTTGGCCAGACAGGTCATCGACGTCGGCGGCAGCGGGAACGCAGAAAGGGCGATTCAAGCCTGGATCGAGAAAAACCGGGATGCCGTCGAATCCACCGACCGACTTTTCGCCGAACTATGGGCAACGGAAATCAACGACATTTCGATGATCGCCGTCGCCAGCCGTTCGCTCAGGGCGATGACGGACGCCGGCCCGGGCTAGTGACCGTGACCAGCGGGGGGGAAAGCCGAAAGACCCCGGCCCTCGGGCTTTTCAGTTGGTGTCTCTATGACTGGGCCAACTCCGCGTTCCCGACGGTCATCACTACCTTCGTCTTTTCCGCCTACTTCACCGAGGCCATCGCCACCGACAAGATCACCGGTACGTCCCAGTGGGGCTATGCCATCAGCCTGTCCGGGCTGGCGGTCGCCCTGTTGAGCCCCCTTTTCGGCGCCGTCGCCGACCATGGCGGCCGGCGCAAGCCCTGGCTGTTCGTCTTTACCCTTCTTTGTATCGGCGCGTCTTCGCTGTTGTGGCTGGCCCAGCCGGACGCGGCTTACGTGATCATGGCGTTGACGCTGGCGGCGCTGGCCAATTTCGCCTTCGAGATGGGAATGGTTTTTTATAACGCCATGCTGCCCGACCTGGTCGGCAAGGACCGCATCGGGCGGCTTTCGGGCTGGGGCTGGGGGCTGGGATACGCCGGCGGCCTCGTATGTTTGGCCCTGACCCTGGTGGCGTTCGTTCAGACCGAGACACCCTTGTTCGGATTGGACAAGGATAGCGCCGAACACCTGCGCGCCACGGGGCCCTTGGTGGCGGTGTGGATGGCGGTGTTCGCGGTGCCTTTGTTCCTGTGGACCCCCGACACGCCGTCCAGCGGGTTCGGGCTCAAGGAATCCTTCCGCCGCGGCTTCGAGGCGCTCATCGACACCCTGCGCCGGGTCCGCGACTACGCCCATATCGTCCGCTTTCTGATCGCCCACATGATGTACGCCGAGGGACTGAACACGCTTTTCGCCTTCGGCGGTATCTATGCCGCCGGCACCTTCGGCATGGATTTCTCGGAGTTGATCCTGTTCGGCATCGCCATCAACCTTACCGCCGGCCTGGGGGCCGCGGCGTTCGCCTGGGTCGATGACTGGATCGGGCCGAAACGCACCATCATGATCGCCGTTGGCGGGCTATTGGTCTTGGGAACGGCGCTGGTGTTGGTTGAGGGAAAAGCCCTGTTCTGGACCGTGGCACTTCCCCTCGGCATCTTCGTCGGCCCGGCGCAGGCGGCCAGCCGGTCTTTGATGGCGCGTCTGGCGCCGCCGGAGATGACGACCGAGATGTTCGGGCTTTACGCGCTTTCCGGCAAGGCGACGTCGTTCCTGGGACCGGCGGTGCTGGCCTGGGTGACGGTGGCGTTCGCCAGCCAGCGCGCCGGCATGGCGACGATCCTGGTATTTTTAACCATCGGCCTGGCGTTGTTGACGACGGTGCCGGACGTCAGACGTTGAACCGCCGGCGTTGAAACAAAAGCCGTTTTACCGGACAATCCAGCCATGACCTTTCCGGACCAGAAATTCGCCTCCGTCGCCGAATATGCCGGCGCCTATTTCGACCAAACCAAGGCCGCCGCCGCTTCGGTGGACGCGGAAAAGCTGGCGGCCGCGCTCAAGTGCCTGGACGCGGCCTATGAGAGGGGCGGGATGGTTTACGTCTGCGGCAACGGCGGCTCGGCGGCGATCTCGAACCACCTGGTGTGCGATCATTCCAAGGGCGGGCAGACGGACACCGACCTGAGGCCCAAGGTAGTGTCGCTTTCGACCAATATGGAGATAATCACCGCCATCGCCAACGATATCTCCTATGACGATATTTTCGTCTATCAGCTTCGGACCCTGGCCGAGGACGGTGACGTGTTGTTGACCATCTCGTCGTCCGGGGATTCGGAAAACATCGTCCGAGCCGCTGAGTGGGCGAAGGAAAAGGGCCTCGACATCATCGCCTTCACCGGCTTCGACGGCGGCCGGTCGGCCAAGCTGGCGACGGTTAACCTGCATGTGGAAGGCGACAACTACGGTGTCGTCGAGGACACGCATCAGTCCCTGATGCACATCCTGGCCCAATACATCCGGCTCAAACGAATGGACGACGGCACCATCCAGGAACGGAAGTTTTAGGACTCTGGCGGTTTCGGAAGACTCCCCGGATCAACCCCTGGAGCCCTCACGACAAGCATTTAATGAGGGCATCGGCGCTGCTGACGGCGGAATAGACATCGCCGGGTATTTTCGCCAACTGTTCCGGGGCGACGACGGTCGGGTAGGCAATCGCCATCGCCGCTTTTATGGCGCCGACGTCGGCCAGCACGTTGTTCATGAGGTCCAGGACATCGGCGGGAACGATCTCCCCTTCTTTCCTTTGCGGGGGGGTCAGGTTTTCATAAAGATCGACGTTCAAAGCCACCTCTAGCGCGTTCAGTCGGATCAGCATCCTGTACGTCAGCCGGTAGACATCCCCCGGAGTTTTGTCCGGCGTTACCTCCTCGACCATAAGGCGGCAATTATTCTTTTTTTTCGCGGCGATAATTTCCAAATCCCGGATCACCGTCAGGACGATCCGGTAAACGTCTTTCGTTTGCTGTTTCGGGGCGCCCAGGCTTTCCAGCATATTACCGATCCTGGCGAGATTCCCATAGACGTCGCTGGGAACCTTGCCCCCGGGCAAGGGAGCCGACGGAAGTTCGCCGGTGATCCCATAAAACGGCCTCAGCTTCAGGGTTTCTTCAAATATCTTTTCGACAATTTCACGGACCGCCTTGGGCGTAACCCTTCTGACGGGAAATTCAGGAATCCCTCCTGCCTCAACGCCCTTGATGACATTCAAGTCCTCAGCCCTAACCAGGATTTCCCTTGCCTTTTGCATCACATGACGGTGCTTCCTGTTTTCAGGGATGTAGGTCACGGGCCGAGAGACGGAGTTGGCGACCTTCTGGTACGACCGGAGTTCGCTGACGATGTTTTCCGTCACCTGATAAACGTGGCTGGGGGTGGTCCTGCCGGCCAGGAAGTAATAAATCACCGACAAACCCAGAACCAAGGCGAAAAGGCTGACCACGGCCGGCCATAAATTCAGGATACGCTTTCCCGGCCCTTTCAAGGGCGGATTGTCAGGAGTGGAATCGTTGGTTGAAAGAGTTTCAGAAGGCACAAAAATAAAATCCATTCAATAAGCAACGATCTTGGGGCGGTTGGGGTGCCGTCCCTTTCGCCTAAAGAGGGACTTGCATGGGATTGGTGAGTGATATTGTATGCCACCCGGTAAAATTCAATGTTTTAAGGGGACCGTGGCCCCCGGGGCGAAAGTGAACGGGAGTTTCCTCCCCACGGAGCCCTTTTCATGGCACCATGATTTTGCCCGAGACATCAAAGACGGACCCCCATGCCCGATCTGGATACTTACAAACTTTACGCGGTCAAGTACGCCACCCACGACCGCACCCAGGAACTGAACTTCGTCGATCCGCCCGACCCCCACGAGGTCATGCCCATCGATTATTTCGTCTGGGCGGCGGTATCGGACGCCCGCACCTTCGTCATCGACATGGGGTTCACCGCCGAGGTGGCGGAAAAAAGGGGCCGCACCCGGCTCCGCTGCCCGACCGAGGGCCTGGCCGCCATCGGCGTCGATGCCGGGACCGTCACCGACCTGATCGTCACTCATTTCCATTACGACCACATCGGCAACTTCGACAAATTCCCCAAGGCGGCCTTTCACCTGCAGGATCGGGAAATGGCCTTCGCCACCGGGCGCCACATGCTCGACCCCAAGATCAAGCCGTCGTTCGAGGTCGATAACGTGCTCGGCATGGTGCGCCACGTCTTCGGCGAGCGCGTCGTCTTCCACGACGGCGACGTCGATCTGGCGCCGGGGATTTCGCTCCATCACATCGGCGGCCACACGGACGGCATGCAGGTGGTTCGGGTCAACACCAAGCGCGGCAACGTAGTGGTGGCGTCGGACGCGTGCCACCTGTACGCCAACATGGAAACCCGCAACCCGTATCCGGTGATCTTCGAGATCGACAAGGTGCTGGCCGGTTATGACCGGCTAAACGAGCTGGCCGATACGCCGGACCACATCGTCGCCGGCCACGACCCCCTGGTGATGGAAATCTACCCTCCCGTCTCCGGCGACTTGAAAGGGATTGCCGTGCGTTTGGACGAGCCGCCGAGGAAACTCTGAGATAAGCCGCCTAGTGCCGGAAATGGCGCATGGCGGTGAACACCATCACCAGGCCGGCGTCGTCGGCGGCCTTGATCACTTCCTCGTCGCGGATCGAGCCGCCCGGCTGAATCACCGCCGTCGCTCCTGCCTCGGCCGACGCCAGAAGCCCGTCGGCGAACGGGAAAAAGGCGTCCGACGCCACCACCGAACCCTTGGCCCATGATTCGGATTGGCCGGCGACCCGGGCCGCGTCCTCGGCTTTCCAGGCGGCGATGCGCGACGAATTGACGCGGCTCATCTGTCCGGCGCCGACGCCGACAGTGGCGCGATCTTTTGCGTAGACGATGGCGTTGGACTTGACGTGCTTGGCGACGGTATAGGCGAAACGCAGGTCGATAAGTTCGGTCTCCGTCGGTTGGCGCTTGGTTACCACCTTGGGCTCGCCGTCGGTGACGGCGTTGTCCCGGCCCTGCAAAAGGAAACCACCGGAAAGGCTGCGCAACGTCATCCCCGCCGCCGCCGGGTCGGGCATGCCGCCGGTCAGGAGAACGCGAAGATCCTTCTTTTGGGCCAGCGCCTTGAGCGCGTCATCATCGGCGCCGGGCGCGATGACGGCCTCGCAGAACAGCTTGGCGATCTCTTCGGCCGTCGCCGCGTCGAGTCGCCGGTTGACGGCGATGATGCCGCCGAAGGCGCTTTCGGTGTCGCAGGCCAGCGCCTTGGCATAGGCCCCGGCCAAGGTGTCGTCCAGGGCCACTCCGCACGGGTTGGCGTGCTTGATGATGGCGCACGCCGGGCGGTCGGTGAACTCGGCCACCAGTTCGAAGGCGGCGTCGGTGTCGTTGAGGTTGTTGAACGACAATTCCTTGCCCTGGACCTGCTTGGCGGTGGCGACCCCGGGCCGGTTTTCCCCGGTGACATAGAAGGCCGCTTCCTGGTGCGGGTTCTCGCCATAACGCATGATCTGCCGGCGCTCGCCGCTAAACGCGATACGGGGCGGAAAGGGTTCGTTAAGTTCAGCCGAAAACCAGCCCGAGATGGCGGCGTCATAGGCGCCGGTGCGTCCGAAGGCGTGGGCCGCCAGTTGAGCACGGAATTCGGGCGTCGTCGCGCCCCCGCCTGCCTTCATTTCGTCGATCAGGCGGGGGTAATCGGCGGGGTCGACGACGACGGTGACGAAAGCGTGGTTCTTGGCCGCGGCGCGGATCAAGGCCGGGCCGCCGATGTCGATGTTTTCGATGCAATCGTCGAAACCGGCGCCCGATCGGGCCGTCGCCTCGAAGGGATACAGGTTGACCACCAGCAGATCGATCGGGCCGATGGCATTTTCCTCCATCGCCTGTTGGTGCCTAGGGTTGTCGCGCCGGGCCAACAGCCCGCCGTGGATCTTCGGGTGCAGGGTCTTGACCCGGCCGTCCATGATCTCGGGGAACCCGGTAACGTCGGATACGTCCTTAACGTCGAGGCCGGCGTCGCGAAGCGCCTTCGCCGTGCCGCCGGTGGAAAGAATCTCGACACCGCTCTCGGCTAAAAATTTACCCAACTCCTTGAGCCCGGCTTTGTCGGAAACGGATATCAGGGCGCGTTTTATGGTTGCGGCCATGGGTTCCTAGCCCAACGCCGCCTTGGCGCCGGCGCCGTTCTCGACATGGTATTCGGGGACCAGCTTTTGGATGATGGCGATAACGCCCTCTTCATCGTCCTCGCGGCAGGCCTGGGCCAACTCTTCCAGGGCCGGGGACAAGTCATCCAGGCCGACGGCGCGGGGCGCCGCCAACAGAACGCCGGGGCACTCGGTCGCCACCGGGGGCTCGGCGCCGTGGAAGACTTCTTCGTAAAGCTTTTCACCGGGCCGAATTCCGGTGATGTCGATGTGGATGTCCTTGCCGGGCTTGAACCCGGCCAGCCGGATCATCTGTTCCGCCAGGTCCATGATGCGGATGGGTTCGCCCATATCGAGGACGAAGATCTTGCCGTCCTGGCGGCCCGGGCCGCCACGGCCCAGGGCCGAGGCCTGAAGAACCAACGCCACCGCTTCGCGGACGGTCATGAAATACCGCGTCATGTCGGAGTGGGTGACGGTCAGCGGCCCGCCTTCGGCCAGTTGTTTCTGGAACAAAGGCACCACCGAGCCGGTGGACCCCAATACGTTACCGAAACGCACGGTCACGAAGCGCGTACCGTCTCCTTCGCCGCGCTTGAGGTCGAGCGCTTGGCAATAGCTTTCGGCGATCCGCTTAGACGCACCCATGATGCTTGTCGGGTTGATCGCTTTGTCGGTGGAAATCAGGACCATGGCCGAAACGCCGGTTTCCACACAGGTGTCGGCGACGTTGACGGTACCGGCGATGTTGGTGGTCGCCCCTTCGACGACGTTCATTTCAACCAGAGGCACGTGCTTCAAGGCGGCGGCATGAAACACCAGTTCAGGGCGGAAGCGGCCGAACACCTGGACGATGCGTTCCCTGTTACGGACGTCGGCGATCACCGAATGGCGCCTGATGTCCGGCCAGCCCAGCGCCGTTTCACGGTCGATGGTGTAAAGGGCCAGTTCGGAATGATCCAGAAGCCCGATTTCGGCGGGATTGAAATCGCAGACCTGACGCACGAGTTCGGACCCGATGCTGCCGCCGGCGCCCGTCACCAGCACCCGCTTTCCCTCGATCAGGCCGGCCATGGCGCCCCGGTCGAGGGCCGTTTGCGGGCGGCCGAGCAGGTCTTCGACGGCCACCGGCTTGACCTCGACCTTATCAGAGACACCGCTCTTGAAATCGGTCAGGCTCGGCAGCCGCGCCATGGTCAGGCCCAGCGCATCGGCCTGGTCCAGCAACGACCGCACTTTGGCGCCATCCATGTCGTCCTTGGTCAGCACCAGGCGTTGCGGCCGGGTGCCGGCGGCC
Source organism: Pseudomonadota bacterium (assembly GCA_022564115.1). Taxonomy (GTDB): domain Bacteria; phylum Pseudomonadota; class Alphaproteobacteria; order Rhodospirillales; family Casp-alpha2; genus Casp-alpha2. Next base: position 50,116 of record JADFMB010000002.1, on the reverse strand, counting down.
CGCAATTTCTTGACCGCGCCGGCAATGTCATCGGCGGCGCCGATGATATCGATCCCGTGAATCTGCTGTCCGATACGCTCGGGGCTGTCCGATACGATACCGACAACCCGGTAATTGGAGTCCTCGGTCCGCCGCAGCGCCCGGATAAAAAGCTCGGCCCCGTCCCCGGCGCCGACCAGAAGGACGGCGATCTTGCGGCCGTTGCCGTTTTCATTCGCCAGATCGAAACGCCGGTCCTTGACCAAGCGGTATATGAACCGGGGCCCGCCCAAAAGCGCCATCAGCACGAACCAATTGATCGGAATGATGGACCGGGGCAGGTGCATGAACCGTGTCCACAGGAACATCACCAGCAAGAACGTAAATACGGCGATGGTCACGGCGCGGGTGATGGCCAAAAGGTCGTTAATGGAGGCATAGCGCCAGATCCCCCGGTAAAGGCCGGAAAACCAGAAAACCACGGCCGAAATGGCGACGAAAATGATGCCGCCCTGAATCATCGGATCCGGGTTGTAGAGGGTGATGTCGTCGCCGAGCCTGAGGTAAAGCGCCAACGCGAACGACAACCCCGCCATGGCGATATCGTGGGCGTAGGCGACGAGGCCGCGGGGGGAAATTTTATCGGTGAATTTCATCGGACGTTGGCACCGTTATACTCTTTTTCCCGATGTAAACCAGACCGCCGTTTCCTTCAGTCCCCGCACCACGTCCCAGGGCGGCGTCCATCCCAGTTGGCGGCGGATTTTTTCGTCATCCACCCGCAGATTGTCAAGCACCCTGCCGACGGCTTCGGATTTTCCCATCAACAGCCCGGCCAGCCGGATAAGGCTTTTTGGCGCCGGAAAAAGCCGTGCCGGACGGCCCAAGGCCCGGGCGACATGGCGGATCAGCGCCGGCGTCGACAGATCCTCGCCGTCGCGGATGAAATATGTCTGCCCCGCCGCCTCGTTGTCGGGGTTCAGGCATCGAAGAACGGCATCGGCCAGATTGCCGACGTAGAGGAAACTGCGGCGGTTGTTGACGGTCATCAGGGGCAGCGGCGACGCTTTTTGGCACAGCTTCAACAGAGACAGGAAGTTCCCGCCGACACCGGGCCCATAGACCAAAGGCGGGCGAAGGATGACGGTCTCCAGCCGCCCTTGACCGGCGGCTTCCATCAACGCCTTTTCCGCCGCCCATTTCGACAGCCCGTAGGCGTCTTCGGGCTTGGGGGTGTCGGTTTCGACGAACGGCCGCGCGGCAGTGCGTTCGCCCATGACCTTGACGGTGCTGACAAAGACGAACCGCCGGACCCCCGCGCCGGCCGCCGCCTTGGCCAGGCACGCCGTGCCGTCGGCGTTGACGCGGCAGTATTCGAACAACGGATCGGGAAGGGTTTCGTTGATGACATGGACCCGTGCCGCCAGATGGACCACGGCGTCGATCCCCGATAGGGCCTTTCCCCACTCGGTTTCGGGACCGATATCGGGAACCACGTGATAGGACGCTCCCGGCGGGATGTCCGGGTGGTCGGGGCGGCGGACCACGGCGGCAACCAGATTCCCGTTGAGCAACAGGGCTTGGCAAACGTGGCGGCCGATGAAACCGGTAGCCCCGGTGACCAGGACCCGCATTACGGCGACTCCGTTTTCACAGGCGCCAGCGACGACGCTTCCGAACCCCGCCCGGCGGCGGCCAGTTCCAGGACCTGCGCCATATGACGGGCCTGGCGCTCGCGGCTGTGGGTGGGCACGGCTTTAAGGCCCTTATCGGCCATTGCCTTGCACCGGGCGCGGTCGCCTTCAAGTGCCGTTACCGCATCGGCCAGGGCCGCGGGGTCTTCGGGCGCGATATGCAGGCCGGCGCCGTCTTCGGCGATGATGCGGCTGGCCTCCCCTTCCGGCGCCGCCAACAGCACCGGCACACCCGAGGCCATGGCCTCGAAGATCTTCGACGGGATGACGCCGGCAAAGACGGGGTCGTTCTTCACGTGCACCAGCGCCACGTCGCAAAGGCTCCAGACTTTCGGCATCGCGTCTTTGGGCTGCATTGGCATGAAGACGACGTTATCCAAACCGCGTCTTTCGGCGTCCGCGATCAACCCGTCCCGCTCGGCTCCAGCGCCGGCAAGAAGGAAACGGATGGCGTTCCGGTATTTAAGCCTTTCGGCGGCATCGAGCACGTTGGTCAGCGCGTGGGCCATGCCGTGGGTGCCGACGTACCCGACGACGAAACGTCCCTCCAAGCCCCACGCCCGGGCCAGGTCCCTGTCCTTGTCGGCGGGACCGTAACGCCAGGTATCGACGCCGTTGAGGACGACGGCGATCTTTTCGGCCGCGATGCCGCGTCTCACGAGATTTTCCTTGAAGGCACCGGTCAGCGCGACAACGGCTTCGGACCGCCGGTAGAGGTGGAGCTCCAGCTTTTCGATCAGGCGTAGAGCCAGGTTCGACTTGACCGCGCCGACGGCGGCAATGGAGGCCGGCCACAGGTCGCCCAACTCGAACACGAAAGGCGCCCGGCGAACCGCCGCCACCAGGTGGCCGGCGACGGCGGCGAAGAACTGGGGCGAGGTGGCGCAGACGACGTCCGGTTTCGGCTCTGATAACCCGGCCCAGAACCCGGTCACCATGAAGCTCAGGAAATCCAGCGTCCGGCGGACGACGCCGCGGTTGGGGGAAATGTAGGTCTTGACCCGGACGACCCGGATTGCGGAAATTTCCTCCACCTGCCGCCAGCGGTTTTCATAGCCTTGCAAAAGGCGGCCTTGGGGAAAATTGGGCGCCTGGGTGATGACGGTGACCCGATGTCCCCACTTCACCCAATAGCACGCGCGCTCGTAAACCCGGGTCGCGGCGGCGTTGGTTTCCGGAGGGAAGTTTTCGGTCAGGAACAGGATGTTCACGAAGGCCGCCTTTACGGTCGCGGTTTTTCGGCGTAACCGCCGCCGAGAAAGAACAGCAGCCAGGAGACGGCGATCACCGCACCGATCAAGGACACCCAGCCCCAGCCCCATGCCGCGGCGACGGACAGCAGCACCAGGACCAGGTTAAGAACAAGCACATGGCGGACGACGTCGGCGTGACTCAAGCCCCGCCTCACGGCCTGCTGGTAGAAATGTTCCCGGTGCGCCCGCCAGACCTTTTCACCGCGAAGGGCGCGGCGGACCAGGGTGATGGTGGCGTCGGCAAGGAAATAGAGAGGCAGTATAAGCGCCGCCTGCCAGTGGCCGTTTTTGGCCAGCACCAAAAGCAGCCATCCGATGAGGAACCCCAACGGCACGCTGCCGACGTCGCCCAGGAAAATCCGCGCCGGATGCCAGTTCCACCAAAGAAAACCCAGTGCACCGGCCAACAGCGCCAGGCCATAGATGACGAATGCCGGCGACATCCCGGCCGCCGCCGCCACCAGGGCGATGCCGAGGCCGAGCGCCGCCGTTTCGACGCCCGCCAGGCCGTCGATGCCGTCCATGAAATTGAACAGGTTAATGAACCACAACCACAACAATCCCGCCGCCAACCCGTCCAGCGCCCCCGGCAGCAGGCCGCCGAAGAAGGGCTTGACCGAAGGCGTGGACGACAATACGAACGCTACCGCCACGCCTTGTCCCAAAAGCCGCCAAAGGGGGCTTAAACCCTTTAGGTCGTCGAGCCAGGAAAGCGCCGCCAGGGCCAGCGCGGCGGCGGCGACGGAAAGCGATATGGCGGCCGCCGGCGTGTCCCAGGAAATTCCCACCCACCCGGCGAGGACGGCGGCGACAACGGCTATACCGCCGCCTTTCGGCGTCGGCGTCACGTGGCTCGATCGTTCGTTGGGATGGTCCAGGATGGCCCGGGATTTCAGCAGCCGGAGAATCAGTCCGGTACCCACGAAAGAGGCCACGAAGACGATGACAACAACGACCGCGAAGAGGGTCCAGCTCATAAAGGGAGTTTATAGGGAACCCGCCCGGCCAACAAAAAAAAGCGCCCCGCCGGTGGCTTTTTCCGGGAGCGCTTCGGAGCGCACAATGAAATGGAAAGCCGTCTATGGGCCGGGGTTGAGCGTCTTCTCGAGCCGGGACAGCGTCCGCACCACGTCAAGGCCCAGTTCCGCATCGTCCGCATCGGGCGCACCCAGGGCAATGGCGGCGGCGAAGGCGAGGACGGCGCGATCCAGCGGCAGGCCGGGGCCGAGCTTGAACGTGCCACCGGGATCGTCGGGCGTTGTCTTGAGACGGAGTTTCCCGTCCCCGTCCCTGGTGTCGTCATAAATCAATTCGCCGTCTTCGAAGACGGCGGTAAACAGGCGATGTTTATCCTTATACAGGTTGCCGACGGCGATTCGTCCGGCAACGTCACCGAAACCGAGTTCCAACGCCAGCGCCGAGCCTCGGCCTTCCGGGGTCTCGCGGGTTTCGATAAAATAGGCCGTTGCCCGATCCGGCGGCCGGCCGGCAAGGTCGATGCACATGGCGACGTCGTGGCTGCCCCTATCCCAAAGCATCGGCGTGTTCTTGCGGAACGGCCCCCACTTGCCGGCGATGGTCGAAACGGCGTGAAGGGGGCCGAGACACCGGGATTCCCGTTTCAGGGCCTCCCAGGCGGCACTATACAAATGAATATGATCGACGAGGACGATGGCGCCTTTCGACCGGGCCCGGTCCAAGACCGCCTCGGCCTCGGCGACGTCGAGGGTCAGGGGTTTTTCCACCAGGACCGGCAAGTCCCGGTCCACGGTAGCCAGGGTCATCTCCGCATGCAGCGGCGGGGGGGTGGCGATTATTACGCCGTCCAAGTCGTTGGTTTTTATCATCTCCCGCCAATCCTGATGGATTTCGCATCCGGGGCCGACGAGCCCCGGACTTTCGGGGTTGCGGCTGGCGAGGCGGGCGAGGGTGACGCCGTCAAGCCCATCAATGGTCCTGATATAAATGCGGCCCCACGGACCGGCACCGATGAGGCCGAGACGAAGGGTTTCGTTGTTTCCGCTCACGTCTTGCCGGTGTAGGCCTTGTCCGCCCAGCCGAGGAACCGCTTCAGGCCGTCCTCCAAGTCGACTCGGGGCTCGAAGCCGATATCGCGCCGCGCCTTTTCGATGTCGGGGCAGCGGCGCCGAGGCTCGTCGGCGGGGTAGCTGTCAGGGTATTCGATGAGGTTGTATTCAAGCGATTTCCCCACCGCCTTCTCCATCGTCTTGACCAGGTCGAGCATGGTTATTTCCGGCTTCGGGTTGCCGATGTTGTAGGCCTCGCCGGGAACGCCATCGGCGAGGATGCGCAAAAATCCGTTCAGGGCGTCGGTGATGTAACAGAACGTCCGCGTCTGATTGCCGCCGCCGTAAATGTTGAGAGGCTCCCCGGCTTTGATCCGGCTGGCGAAATTGGGCATCACCCGGTAATCGGTTTCCTGCATGCCGGGGCCGAAAACGTTGAACGGCCGGATGGTGTTGGCGGCCAAGCCGAATTTATGGTGAAAGACGTAACACAGGGTCTCGCCGACCCGCTTGCTTTCGTCGTAACACGCACGCGGCCCCTGGGCGGCGACGTTGCCGCGATAGCTTTCCGGCGTCGGCACGTTCTTGGGGTCCGGGTCGCCGTAGATTTCCGACGAGGAAAAGAAGGCAAACCGGGCCTGGTGGCGCTCCGCCAGGGCCAGCATGTTGCGGGTGCCGGTGGTCGCCACCTCCAATGTCTCCAGCGGATAGGCGCGGTAATAAAAGGGGCTGGCGATGCCGGCGGCGTGAACGACGAAGTGAACGTCTTGGTTCCAGTCCAGGAGCTTGGTGACGTCGTGCTCGATGAAGGTGACGTTGGGGCGCTCACCCATGCCGGCGCCCTGGTCGCCGGCGGTGATCAGGTTGTCGAGGATGACCAGCCGGCAAGGGTCCCCGAGCACCGTTTCATTTAGGTGGACGAAGACCTCGGTGAAATACCGGCCTAGGAACCCGCGCCCGCCGCTCAACATCACCGTCTTGCCGGCGAAAGCTTGCGCCTTGTCGCCCAGAGTTTGGGCGATCTCCTGGATATCGGTTTTGAGGAAAAACTCGGTCATGGCGTCGGGGGGGGTCGTCGACAATGGGCGTTAGCGGGTCAGTGGACTTCCAGGGAAGGGAGCGGAACAATAAAACGCCCGCCCCGTTCTTGAAAGCCCCGGTGTTTGTCCATGATCGGCCCGGCGAAGTTCCAGGCCAGCACGATCACATAATCGGGGTTGCGTTGGTAAAGGGCGTCCGAGGGCAACACCGGAATATGATGGCCGGGGGTATAAAGGCCCTGTTTCAGGGGGCTGTCGTCGACGATGAAATCGACCGTTTCCGAGCCCAGGCCGAAGTGATGCATCAACGTCGTCGCCTTGGCCGGCGCCCCGAACCCGGCGATGGATTTGCCTTCGGCCTTGATGCCGGCCGTCAGCGCCTTGAGGTCTTGGCCAAGCTTGTCGATGCGCCCGGCGAAGTCGCGGTAGGTTTCGGCCTTGTCCAGGCCCATGCGTTCCTCCACGGCGATCAGGTCCCTGACCGAGCCATCGGCCGGGTGGGGGCCGCCTGAAACCCGCGCCATGCCCCGGATGGAGCCACCGTGGGTGGGCACCCGTTCGGCGGCGAAAAGCTCCATGCCCGAAGCGGCGAAAAAGGGTTTCAAGGGTTTGAGGGAATGATAGGCCAGGTGTTCGTGGTAGATGGTATCGAACAGCGTGCTTTCGATCACGTCGGCCAGGTACGAAACCTCGAAAACGAATACCCCGTCGGGTTCCAAAAGGATCCGCACCCCTTCGACGATGCCTTTCAGGTCGTCGGCGTGGGCGAAGACGTTGTTGGCGGTGACGATCCGGGCTGGACCGCGGTTGTCCCGGATTTCCGCCGCCAGGTTGGGGGTGAAGAAGGCGGCCATGGTCTCGGTCCCGGCTTCCGTCGCCCGGACGGCGATGTCCCTGGCCGGATCGACGCCCAGCACTTCCATCCCCCGGGACTGGAAGGCCGAAAGCAAGGTTCCGTCGTTGGAGCCGATATCGACCACCAGGCTTCCCGCCGGCGGCTTGAAGCGGCCGATAACGCCATCCGCGTAATCCTCGAAATGTTTGACGAAATGGGGCGAAGTGCCGGAAACGTAGACGTAATCCTCGAACAACAGACGGGGGTCGACGACGTCCAACAACTGCACGTGGCCGCAGTCGGCACAGAAGAAAACGTCCAGCGGATAACACGGCTGTTCAGTGCCTAAAGCGTCTTCGCCGACGAAGGCATTGGCCGGCGGCGTCGGCGTCAATTCGAGGACGGACACAAGGTCGCTGCCGCCGCAAAGCCTGCACGTGTCCCGCCGCCGGTGGGGCTGGTTCATGGGTGCGTCAGTCTTCCGGCTTCCAGGTCGTCAGGCCGGCGTCGTCGATCACTTCCACCCGCACCACGTCGGACTCATAAGCCTCCTGGTTGCGCGGGTTGCGCGACAGGGTCAGGAACACCGTGTCCTCGGGAAACTTCATGGCGTGGTCGACCATGGGCGGCGTGAACACCATCTCGCCGGCTTTGACGAGAAGGCGCTCGGGCTCGTCGGCGCTGCCGGTGGGGCGGTGGAAGTATTCGATGGCGCCGGAAACCACATAACAATAATGCCAATCGGTCTTGTGATAATGGTTGGCGCGAAGCGAGCCCTTTTTGGACGAAATCATTACCGCGCTTTTCATCATTTCGTCGACCAGCGGCTGAATGTCGCCGCGGGCGTCGGAAAAGGGCGCCTCCAACGCCACCAGGGGGTCCTTGGGCCACGAGGCCTTTTCTTCCTTGCTCACGGGGTCGATGTCGTCTTTGCCCATGGTTGTCTCCAGGCTGATTAACGCAATAGGCGCCGCGCCACGATCGTCCACAGGACGGCGACGGCATGATGGGACTTGATCTTCTTTCCTTCGTCATAAGTGCGGCCGTAATAGCTGATCGGCACCTCGTACATGGTCTTGGCCTTGGAAACGGCCCGCGACAGAATCTCGGCCTGCTGCTCCCAGCCGTCGGTGGTTAGATCCTTGGGGTCCACCAGATCACGCCGGTAAAGCAGATAACAAGAATAGATGTCGGTGAACGTGGTGTTGTTGAGGATGTTGAAGGTGAAGGTGATCAACCGGTTGCCGAGCTTGTGCCAGAAATAAGACACCCGGGTGCAAGGCGACGCCACCAGGCGGCTGCCCATGACGATGTCGGCATCGAAGTCGAGGACCGGCTTCATAAGCTTTTCGTATTCCCCCGGGTCGTATTCCAGGTCCGCGTCCTGAAACAGCACGTAATCGCCCGTCGCTTCCGAAAGCCCGGCCCTTACGGCGGCGCCCTTGCCGCCGTTCCGGGCCCGCTTGAGTAGTTTGGTGTATAGCTTGGGGTTCCGTTCCAGAAGCTCGACCGTTTTGTCGGACGACCCGTCGTCGATGACCAGGACCTCGATCTCGACGCCCTTGATCTTCTGGGCGGCGACCCGGCCCAATAGCTCGATGATGGTCGCCTCTTCGTTATAGGCGGGAACGAGGATGCTGAGCTTGATCATGACGCGGGCTTTCTGGCGACGAAGACGACGTTTTTCCCCATCGGCGGCGGCACGACGGCTTCCATGGCCCGTCCGACGGGAACAACAAGACAGTCGTATAGCTTTGATAAACCGGGATTGAAACGGGTCTTTCCGGCAAGCGTATAGACGATCCACCAGGGAAAGATGCCAAGGAAATCGAAATAACGCGCCGAGACGACCTCGAACCCGGCTTGGTGGGCCAAGGCAACAAGGGCGTCCTTGTGGTAGCGCCGGTGATGACCCAAGGCCACGTCCATGGCGCTGAAAAGCCAGCGCAAGGCGGGCACGAACACCAAAAGATGTCCGCCGGGCTTGAGAATCCTGAAAAGCCCCGCCATGGCCCGGGCGTCGTCCTCGATGTGTTCCAGCACGTTCACCATAACCACGCAGTCCCGAGAGGCTTCCGCTTGGCCGCTCAGGTAATCCTCGGCGGTTTTGGCGGCGATTTCGACATTGGCGTTGCCGGAGAAGGCCGCGGTCAGTTCCGCGACAAGGTTCTCGGCCGGCTCCACCAGTTGCAACTTCTCGACGTGATCCAGCAGGCGTTTGGAGAAGACGCCCATCCCTGCCCCGATCTCGGTAGCGTCTCCCGAGAGGTAAGGACGAAAGGAATGGACGATCCATTCCTGGTAATTGGGAATTTCCGAAAGCGCCTCCAGGTCCCAGGCTTCGTACACGGATTGGTCGGCCATGGCGGCGGTCTCAGCGGAAAATGTTGTAGCGCAGGATGCTGACGACAATGGTGATGCCGTCCCTCCAGCCGATCTTTTTGCCTTCGTCGTAGGTACGGCCCGCATACCGGATGCCGATTTCGTAAATGCGCGGCGGCGGCGTGAGGTGGCTGACCTTGGCCGTGATCTCGGGGTCGAAACCGAAACGGTCCTCGCGAAGGGTGATCTTCTCCAATACCTCGCGGCGGAAGACCTTGTAGCAAGTTTCCATGTCGGTGAGATTTAGGTCGGTCAGCATGTTCGACAGCAGGGTCAGGGCCCGGTTGGCGACGCTGTGCCAGAAATAAAGCACCCGGTGGGCTTCGCCGCTCAGGAAGCGGGACCCGTAAACCACATCCGCCTGGTCCGATAAAATCGGCTGCAACAGCCTCGCGTATTCCCCGGGGTCATACTCCAGGTCCGCGTCCTGGACGATCACGATGTCGCCGGTGGCGATGTCGAATCCGGTGCGCATGGCGGCGCCCTTGCCCCGATTGGTTTCGTGCTTGACGGCTTTGATCCGGGGGTCGGCGGCACTCAACGCCTGGGCTTTTTCGAACGACCCGTCGCGTGACCCGTCATCGACGATAATGATTTCCTTATCGAGCCCACAGGCGTCGGCGCCGAGAACCCGCTCGACCAGGACCTCGAGGGTCGCTTCCTCATCGAAGCAGGGGATCACGACTGTCAGCGTTTTAAACGTCATTCGGTGTTGTTCCGGCATTCGGAAAGCGCATACCTAATGTGTTTCGGCCCCAAGGGCAATCAACGCAAGCACCCTTCGTCCGCGAGCCGCAAAACGTCCAGGGTTTGCCGTTCCGAGGCGAGAGCCGGCAAGGTTCTCGATTTTGAACGCCGAACCTTGAAGCTTCTCAGTTTGACCAAACAGCCCATCTCGTCCAACTGATCCATCGGCGGTTTGTAGATTTCCCGCCCGTTTTCAATGTCGGGGGAAATAAGAACATGCGTAACCCCGGCTTGGCGAAGCTGCCGATAAAGGGACCGGGCATCGGTCTTGCCGGGGCGCCATTCGACCTCCATCTGGTGGGGCGAGCCGTAGAAGTTGGAGATTTGCAAATAATACCGAAGCTGGCGGCGTAAAATGAAGATACGGTCGGTCTTTTTAAGGTTGGCGTTGATCCACGGGACGGCGGCATAGGCGTTGACGTTTCTGTTGAGAAAGGCTTCCCGGCTCGTGTCCTGGATAAGATATTTGACGTAGTTGAGCGCGAACAGCCCGTGCCCGGCCATCTGCAACACCACCACGGCCGCCACCGAAGCCATCAATGGTCCCCGGTATGCGCCTCCGGCCGTCAGGCGCTCCGCCGCCACGGTCGCGGAAATCAGGAACAATGGCAATACGGGCAATAAATGGCGGATCCTCTGCGAGCCGCCGAAAAAGAACCAAAGGACGTAAAACAGAAAAGCAAGCAAGGCGTAAGTCAAAAGCGGACTCTTACGGACGCGGTCCCGGAAACGCCAGAGTCCGAGCGCCGCGAAGGGAAAGACCAACAATCCGTAAACGCCGAAATTTACGCGCCCGGCATCGGGCAGAAGGGTGCCGCCGAGGGTGGCCTTGAAGGGATAGGCCAGTAGCCAGAATAGGGATCGGGGCAACGGATTTTCTTTGTCGAAATACCCTTCCTTGAACGCCAGGTCATAGGCTTTGGTCCACCAGGCGTGTTCGTCCTGGACCAGCCACTGATACAACATCGGAAAAACCGGATCGCCGGTATGAAGAACGTTCCAGGCGTACCACTGGAACCCGGCGGCCAGAAAGGCGGCGCCGAATAGGACGCCATGGGAAAGCCATCGGCGTTGGAATAAAAGCACCGGGCCCGAAACGGCGATAAACAGAAGCCCGGTGTATTTGGCGGCGGCGAAAAAGCCGGCGCCCAGCCCGGCCAGCACCGCATAGTTGGCGCGGCCGGTTTCCAGCGCCCGGGAAACAGCCCAGGCGGAAATCATGACGTAAAGCGCGGCCCGGGGTTCAATCTGGCCGGTGCCGCCGCCATAGATGACGGCCGGCGTGGTCAGGAAAATCAGCGTCACCGCCAACGACCAATTGAGGCCAATATGACGCCGGCACAGAACGAACAACAGAACCGCAGCCGCCCAGCCGCTGACCATGGTCCACAGGGTCAACGCCTTTTCGCCGCCAAGGCCCAGGGCCGGCACGTAGGTCATCTGAACCCCGAACGGGACGGCGCCGACGATGGGCTCGTAAATAAACCCGATGCGCCCGGCTTCCAGGAACTGCTTCGCGACCACGAAATGATAGGCCGCCGTGTCGGCGTCGGCAGGGGGCGCGATGCCTTCCATGAAGTCGAAAACGCCGACAATGCCGATCAGCGCCAGCAAAGCCTTGCCGAGGATATCGGTGCGGGGCTTTCGCAAATCGCCTCCCGGCCGCCGAAGAAGCACGGCTGCCAGGGCGCCGGCGGTCAACAACGCCGTCAGGGGCGCGGCGGATAAATACCCGGCAACCCCTAAAGGAAAAATCAGCCAGCCGAGAATGCCAAAACCGGTAGCGAAAGAAAGCGCCCAATGCTCGCCGGTGCCTAAATCGGCGTCGATCTTTAGCGTCCTCAATGCCGCGGCGCCTAAGCCCAGGCAGCAGAGCGTCTGCAACAGGACGACGCCAAGCGCGGTCATGAAAGCCCCAACAGCGTCAGGATGGGCCCGACAAGGCCGCGAAATTGATAAACATAGACGGCCAGGACGCCGACCACCCAAAGCCAAAGCATCGCCTGGATCATGTCGTTTCTATCCATTGCCGGCGGTCCCGTCCGTTGTCAGAAAGTGGCCGCGCGGTGGTGGCGGCGACATCAAGCACGAAATCGTCACCGCCGCCAGCCTGAACGGCCAAAGCCCCAGGGTCAGCAGCAACTTCACAATGTTTCCCTGGGCGCCATGGACGCGAAGGGCCTCCAGGTGCAGGGCGGTGACGCGGAACCAAAGACTGGCCAGCGCCGATCCGGGCCGAGCCCCGAGGTCGGGATAATAACGGGCCGCGATCGCCACGCCGCACCGGAGCCGGCGCTCGGTGTGGCTCATGATGCCGCCGGGTGCCGGGTGATAGCGCAACAAAGGCTCGCCAAAGACCAAAAACGGCGTTCCCGGTTTTTTGAGCATCGCCAGCCACAGGTCGAAGTCCTGCGCGTTCCGGAGTTCGGGATCGAAGCCGCCCGCGGCGAGGACCGCATCCCGGCGGGCGACGACGCTGCAAGACGGGATGAAGCCCTTGCGGTAAAGGCCGACGAAGGGATCGGGGCTTTCGCGAAAGCGCCGCTCGCATTCGTGGTGGCGGGCGGCCTCGCCTTCTCCGGTCCAATAATCGTGGGCGGCGAGGATAAGGTCCGTGCCTTCGAGGTGGCTCAGGGTGCGCTCCAGCTTTTCCGGCAGCCATTCGTCGTCGGCGTCCAGGAAGGCCAGCCAGGGTTCCGTCGATTCAGCGATGGCCCGGTTGCGCGCGGCGCCGGCGCCCCGGTTGTCGTCGGTGCGGAAAACACGAAGCCGGATGCCGTTCATCCTGGGCGCTTCGGCCTCCGCCGCCTTGGCCGTGCCGTCGGTGGAGCCGTCGTCGACGACCACCGCCTCGCGGGGCTTGAGCGTTTGCGCGGCGATGCTTCGAAGCGTGCGGGCGACGGTGCCGGCGGCCTGATAGGCGGCGACGATGACGCTGACGTCGGCGAATTCCGGGGGGGCATCATGGGCCACGGGTCAAAGAACCTCCAGGCGCACCTCGCCCGTCCACGGCAATTGGGCGTCGGCGGTGAATTCGATCATCGAGCCTAAGCGGCCCGAACCATAGGCCCGCCACAAGGTGATCTCCCTGACCGCCGCCGAGGCATCGGGCGAGTTCAAATGGAACGTCTTGGCGCCGCCTTTCAGGACGACGCCGCCGGCCCCGGCCTCGGCCTCCAAGGGCGTTGCGAACCGCCGGGTGATGAGGTGCCGGCCGTCACCCTCCAGGGCGTCGGTCAGGGTCAAGGCGTCGTTGGTGAACCGCCATTGCCGGCGCAGAGACCCCAATCCTTCGATGCGCCCAAAGCCATGATGGCGGAGGACGACCTCGTCGCCGCCGCCGGTCAGTTCCGGGGCCGGGCCGGCAATGTCACGGCGGAAGGCATCGTCGTAATAGGGCTTGTTGTTAGGATAAGGATCGGCGCCGTCGACGGTGACGGTATTGTGGACCCGTGACGAGAGGTAACGCTTGGCGTCGGCGTCTTCTCCATAGGCGCCGCGGCCGGGATCCACGAACACAGGCGTATCGTCGAAATGAAGCTCGAAGGCGCCGCTGTCCTGATGGCCGTGACCGGGGGACGGCGGCCAGCCGCCGGGCGCTGCATGCCACAGCCCCGACCAGGGGCCGCGGGAGAAACGAAGCCAGCCGTCGCGGCTTAAGCTTTCGTTGTCGGTGGGGCGGGTTTTTTCGATTTGCGCCAAAAGCGCCGCCCGGTCGTCCCCGGGCAGCCCCGCCACCCAGCCGCTTTCGAGCCCGGCTAGGCACAACAGGTGTTCGGGCGGGCAGTCCGGCGATATGTCGCCGACCAACGGCATCCCGCCGGGCAGGATCAGCCAAGGCACCACGGCCAGCGCCTTGCGGGTGATTTGCAAAAGCGCTTCCTCCTCCGGCCGGCCATGCCTACGCGCCGCCAGCCAGGCGTCGGCGTAGTTACGGGCCAACAGCAGGTGGTAGTGGCTCGACCCCTCGCGGAGAACGCCGGAGGCCATGAATATCCGCCCCGCCTCGTGGTGCAGAATTTCCGCCCCCGCCCGTGCCGCCCAGTCGAGACCCAGGGCCAGGCCGATGCGGTAAAGGCCGCGGCCGTTGTTGGATAGGTGGTTCGACGTGTCGTGGTCGCCGAAATATTCCAGCCGGCGGTGGATTTCGGCCGCGTGGACGGCCAACAGCGATACCGTTTCGTCCACCGGCCCGGGCAGCCCTTGGGTCCGCGCCAGGTCGAGAAGATTGATGGCGCGTTCGGCCGCCGTGTAGGGGTGCCAAGCCCAGTCCTTTCCCGGCCGGGAAAAGGAACCGCGCCAGACGTCCCACAGCGACTGCGCCCAGGCGGCGGCGTTGGCGTCGAAATTCTCCAGCAACGGTACCCAGGCGAACCGGTGCAGCGCCAGCAGGGTTTCGATGTCGGCGTAGGGGCGGGTGAAGACGTCCTTTTCCGCCCCTGGCTCGAGACTGAGGGTCAATCCCGGCAGCGGCAGCTCTATGGAGTCCACGGGTGGATCCGCCACCAGCGGCTCGAAGGGGGCCGGCGGCGATGGGTCCCGTGAGCCCGGCCCCGGAAGACCGTCAAGGTAAGGCGGGCGGTGGGCGGCAAAGGTCGGTGGCGAAGCGGCGCCGCCAGTGAGGCGGCGGACCAGCCACTTTCTCAGCACCGGATCGGCGGCGATCTGGCGGGTCTTGCGGGCGAGGGAGGTGAACATGTTGGGGGGTGTTGGCTGGCTCCGCAACGGGGGCCGGTTTATGTTAAAGACATCAAATAACGAAACGGGTCCGCCGAGGGGCGGCAAAACCATGGCCGTCTCGGCGGACAAGCAAGATATCCAGGCATTTTGGGGGGCTCTTTACGATTCCCTCCATGAAGGCGTCGACAAGGACATTACCCGCGAACAGTTGCTGGAGGGGCTGGACGCGCTGGAGGACATGTTCCGGCTGCGCGGCCACATGGCGGCGGTCGAAATGCCCCTCGACGGCCTCAAGGGCAAACAGGTACTGGAGGTCGGTCCCGGCGCCGGCGGTCATTCGGCGCTGTTCGCGCGCCACGGCGCCGTGGTGACGGCCATCGACATCACCCCGTCGCGGGCCGAGGCGACGGCGGCGAAGTTCCGGCTTTTGGGCCCCGGCGCCGAAGGCTGCCGGGCCATGCAAGGCGACGCCGAGGCAATGCCGTTCGCCGACGGCTCATTCGACATCGTTTATTCCAACGGCGTCCTGCATCACACGGCGGATACGGAAAAGGCCCTGGACGAGGTGTTACGGGTGCTGAAGCCCGGCGGCCGGGCGGTGATCATGTTGTATTGCAAAAGCTCGTGGCATTACTGGATCGACATGTGGCTTTGCGTCGGCATCCTGTCGGGCCGCGCCTTCGGCGATGAAAACTGGCTCGGCCGCGCCACCGAATGGGGCGGCAAGGACTTACAAACGGTGGAAAACCCGATCACCCGGTGCTACACTGCCGCTGGCATCCGGCGGCTTTTTGGGCGTTTCGAGACCCTGAACCTGCGCAAGGCGGAATTCTATTTCTACCTGATCCCGAAACTGGGCCGCCTTTACCGCCGCTGGCAGATCAAGCACTACGGAACCCATCCCGGCGGCTATCTAGTTTATGGCCAACCGTGGCCGATGCTCTCGCCCTTGGAACGCCGGCTCGGCCGCTTCATCGGCTGGTCGTGGTTCATAACGGCCACCAAGCCCGAAGGTGGCGGCGCTTCTCAGTAGTTATCGGGGAAGACGCCCCGTTCGGGAATTTGGTTTTTTTCCAACCCCTCGATGGCGGCGCGGCCCATGGCCAGGATCGCCTCTTCGGCGCTGCCGCCGATGTGCGGCGAAACGATGAAATTGGGCAGATTGAGAAGCTCCTGGTCCTCGGGCGGCTCGGTGGCGAAGACGTCGAAGGCGGCGCCCAGAAGACGGCCGTCCTTGAGCGCCCCTTTCAGGGCCTCCTCGTCCACCAGCCCGCCGCGGGCGGTGTTGATGAGGACGGCGTCGGGTTTCATCAACGCCAGCCGCTCGGCGGATAGGATGTTGGCCGTCGTCTCGTCGAAGGGCAGGTGCAGGGTGACGACGTCCGATTGCCGCAGCAGCTCTTCCAGCCCTGCCGGCTCGACGCCGCTTTCGGCGTAGAAATCAGGGAAATCGAGGATGTCGTGGGCCAGCACCTTGCACCCGAAGGCGCGCAGCAATCGGCCCAAATCCTTGCCGACGTGGCCGTAGCCGACGATGCCGACGGTGCGCTTCGAAAGCTGACGGCCGACGTGCTGACGCCAGACGCCGTCCAAAACCTCGGCCCGGGCCTGGGGCAGGTGGCGCAAAAGCTGAACGGCGAAGGAAATCACCAATTCGGAAACCGAGCGTTTGTTGGTGCCGCCGGTCCAGCCCAGCCTGACGCCGGCCGCCGCCATGGCGTCGAGGTCGATAGAATCGCAACCGACGCCGTACTTGGACACCGCCTTCAATTCCGGGACGGCGGCGAACAGGGTGGCATCCAGGGTTTCCAGGGCCGTGATCGCCTTTTCATGGCCTTTCAGGAACCGGATCAGCTCTTCACCCGCCAGCACCCGCCCTTCGTCGTTGAAGGTGACTTCGGGATAGCGGTCCTTAAGCTCCCGGCGCAGGACCGGATGGCGTGAAAATGACCGCGAGCAGACAGCGACGCGGGTCATGGGATCACCGGGGCGTCACCAAGATTCCGGCGATTTGGCGGAGCGCCCGAGGCAGATCCTCGAACCGGTCGATCAAGGCATCGGCGCCGATGTCTTCCAGGGGCACGTGGGCGTAGCCGAAGGTGACGCAGACGGACCTGATTCCTGCATCGACGGCGGCATGAATATCGTTTTCCGAATCACCGACCATGGCCGCGGTGTCGAGCGTGGCGCCCAGTTGTTCGACGACCAGAAGAACATGGCGGCCGTCGGGTTTCTGGTGCGGCACGGCGTCGCCGCAGGAAACGACGTCGAAATACCCGTCCAGCCCCAGGGCCTCGAGCACCGGGTGCGTGGTCGCCGTCGGCTTGTTGGTGCAGATGCCCATCTTGACGCCGGAGGCCTTGAAGGTCTCCAGGGCCTCGACGGCGCCGGGGAAGACGACCGTGTGTTCGGCCGGGTGGTCGGCGTAGGATTCCAGGAACGCTCGCAGGGTATCGTCGATTTCGTCTTCCGAACCGGGATCGCCCGTCGCCGCCAGGGCTTTTTCAATCAGCACCCGGCCGCCCCAGCCGATCATGTCCTTGGCCTCGTCCAACGTCAGTTGCCGCCGTCCCTTGGTCTTGAGCACCCGGTTCACCGAGGCCCGGACATCGGGTGCGCTGTCAATGAGCGTGCCGTCGAGGTCAAAAACCAGGGCCTCGAAGGGCGGGGCATCGTCATCGGTCATCTCAGTACTTTCCCCACAACGCGTCGTCCTCGATCACCGCCTCGACTCGGGCCACGTCCTCGGGGCTGTCGACGGAAATATAAGGCCGGTCCGGCGCCTGGCCGATCCGCTGGGTGCGGCCGTTGTCGTAGATGCGGTTGGAATCACAGGCCTCGGCGGTTTCCAGCGGGCTTTCCGGCAACGCGGCGAACCATTTCAGGAAATGGAAGCGGAACCCGAAGATGCCACCGACCCGAAGCGCACCACTATCGGGCGAGAACTTCTCGGCATGGGGGATGGGCGCGCGCGAGGTGTAAAGCACGTTGCCCTTGGCGTCGTGGACCAGCTTGACGATATCGGGGTCGAGGAACGTTTCAGCGTCCGGGATCGCCACCGACAACAGGGTGCCTTCGACCTCCGGGTCGTCGTCGAAGGGCTTGATGACGGCTTCGATCATGTCGGGCCCCAACAGCGGCTCGTCGCCCTGGACGCAGACGACGATGTCGTCGTCGGCCACGTACCCGCCGCAAATTTCCGCCGCCTCGGCGACCCGGTCCAAGGCCCGGGTGTGGGTGTCGGCGGTGATGATGACGGGGAAGCCCTTTTCCTCGGCGAAGGCCCGGATGTCGTCGTCGCAGGTACATATCCACAGCCCGTCCCAGCGGTCATAAAGTTTCGCCCGCAGGAAACAATGCTCGAGCAGCGGCCGGCCGGCGATCGGGTGCAGGGGCTTTCCCGGAAAACGGCTGGCGGCCATGCGGGCGGGAACGAAGCCGAAAATTTTGGTCTTTTCAGACATGGGGCCGTCTTAGTCGCCTATTCCCTGGCGGCGAAGCCACTCGGCGGCGGCCTGTCCGGCCAACTTGTGACCGAGAGGCGACCAATGGCCGTCGTGGGCGAAATGGGTGGGCTTGAACCCGGCGCCGGTGAACGCCTTAACGGGGTCGATGGCGGGGATGCGCCGCTTGGCGAGTTCCGTCAGCATGCTCTGGCGGAGCTTCCGGTAAAAGGCGTCGCCGTCCCGGACTTCGAAGCGCGCCGGCGCGATGAGTACCGCGAAGGGTGTGCCGGCGGGCAGGGCGTTCCTGATGACTTCGATCTCGGCCACCGTCCTTTCCGTGGCTTCCGCCATCCCCGATTCCGAAAGGGCGCGGGTGTAGGCGTGCTCCTTGGCGATAAGGCCAAGGGCGGCGAGCGTGTCGCGGACGAATCCGACCCGTTTCAGGCCGACGGCGAAAAAATTATAAAGAGCGGTGTTTCTGGTCAGGAAAGCCTTGAGTCCCATGGCGCTCATCTTTTCGGCTGGGCGGGCTTTCCGCGCCGCCTTGCGGCAGTCATAGGCGGCGATGTCGTTTTCCAGGATCAGGCCGACAATGACGGCGCGGGGACGCGAGTCTTCGGGCATCCGCGCCACCAGGGCCTGATAACCACAGACATTGGTGCCTGGGCTGGCGACGTTGTAGGTGGGGAACTTTCCCAGCCTGCCGGCGACGGCGGAATAAATCTCGTTTCTTTCCACCCCCCAGCCGAAGGTCATGGAATCACCGACGAACCACACCCGGCCTCCGGCCTCCGTCGCCGGCTCCGGGTTGCGGAGGCCAAAATCGTTGATGCGGATACGGACACGGAAATCGCCGTTATTCTGCGCGAAATATCCGTCGAACCCTGGGCGACCCATGGTCACCATGCCGTGGTCGGGCACGTCAACGGTGCGCATGAACCAGCCGCTGTAGAACTCCCGCCAATGGGGCATGGCAATACGCAGCACGCCCTCGGCGGCGAAAGCCAGAAGGACGACGCCCACGCCCACGGCGATGACGCGGCCTTTCCAGGTCAGCTTCAGGGCATTGTCCACGGCTATTCCGCCTTTCGCCCGATGACATCGAACAACGCCCCTTCTCTTGCGATGGTGCCGAGCCACGACAACTGTGTCACCAGCCGCTGATAGCTATTTCCGGGATGGGTGCTGTCGAACAGCGACGGCGCGTCCTCGCCGTCTGTGCCCAGGATGGCAGGCGAACAGTTCAGGTAATCGATGCCGTTTTCCTTGAACCAGCCCAGCATCTCGCCGATGGAATGCCAGGTTTCGTGGGGGTTGTAATATTGGTCCTTGATCCAGATTTCCGCCTTGTGGCTGTCCTGGATGCGGTTGCGGACGACGAAGTCGATATTGGGACCGAAGACGCCGATCACCTTCGAGCGCACCCAGGTTGGAATGCGGGCATAGCGGTTATAAAGCCCGACCATGATGATTCCCCCCGGCTTGGCCTTGCGGGCGATGGCGGCGAAGGCCCGGCGAGCATCGAAGGTGTGGTGCAGAACGCCATGAGCAATGACGACATCGAAGGAATTATCCTTCACCGCCAGATCAAAGATGTTCATTTGGGCGAACCCGGAACGAGCCAGCCCGTTAAGTCGTTTGTGCTCGACGGCGAGGTGAAGGCTCGAGAGGGACATATCGACGCCGAGGATGTGATTGTTGTTGAGTTGCAAAAAGTGTGACAATTGCCCGGTTCCGCATCCACACTCAAGCACGGTCTTGTTGTAGCCAATGGCCTTCAAAAGGTTCGCGGAAAAAGGATTTTGGTTGCCTTTGCCGACCAACTCGCCGAATTCTTCCAATCCCTCGTAATTGGGGAAGGGGTTCTCCTCGTAGAAAGATTTAACCCGGCGGGTGACGTCTTCGCCTTCGCCCTTCAAGGGTGCGTAGAGTGACGGCACACCCTCGATGAAAGGGAAGGTCTCTCCCGTTTGCGGGCAATGGAGTCCGGTTTCGACGGTCTCGAGCGTGGTTTCATCATCACCACCAGGCGCCTTAAGGCACGCCAGTATCCGGTCCGAAAACATAGGCGCCGGGGCGGTGGATGGGTATGCCCGGGCTGTCATTGCCTGTCCTTGAAAAGCACAAAATTACCGAGAACAAGGACGTCCATTTCCGTTGCCATAAAACATTTATAAGCGTCCTCGGGGGCGCACACGATGGGTTCGTCCCTAACGTTGAAGCTGGTATTCACCAAAAGCCCGCGTCCGGTTTCCTGCTTGAAGTTTGTAAGCAAGCGGTGAAACCGGGGATTGGTTTCCTTGTGCACGGTCTGCACCCGGGCCGAATAGTCCACATGGGTAATCGCCGGCAGGTCGCTTCGAACCACGTCCAGTTTGTCGAATCCCCGGCGGTGCCGGTCTTCCTCACTTAGTTCCAATCGCTTGTCTTCGACGATGTCAGCGACCAGAAGCATGTAAGGACTTTCGTGGTCGGTGTCGAAGAACTCGCCCGCGTCTTCGCTCAACACCGCCGGAGCAAAGGGGCGAAAACTTTCCCGGTATTTGATCTTCAGGTTCAACGTCCGCTGCATGGCCGCCGAATGAGGATCGCCCAGGATGGATCGGTTGCCGAGTGCTCGGGGGCCGAATTCCATCCGGCCCTGGAACCAGCCGACAACCTTTTCCGACGCCAGCGCCCGGGCGGCAAAGGGAAACAGCGCATCATCGGCCATTTCCTCGTAGACCGCGTCAACGTCGTCGAGGGTGGCGCGGATCGCTTCGTCGTCGAATGCCGGACCCAGATAAGCACCCTGCATGGCATCGGCGCCGTTGGGGGCCGGTTGCCGTGCCGCCCCGCCGCCGAAGCCGTTGTTAGCGATGGCCAGCGCCACGCCCAGCGACGATCCGGCATCACCCGCGGCCGGTTGAATCCAAATGTTTTCGAACGGCCCCTGGCGAAGGATGCGGGCGTTGGCGACACAGTTCAACGCCACCCCGCCAGCCAGGCAAAGATTTTTTTCGCCGGTTTTGTCAAAAAGATTGCGACACAGGCCTAGGACGACTTCCTCGAGCACTTCCTGGACGGAACGCGCCAAATCCATGTGCCGTTGGGTCAAGGGCTCGCCGGTCCCACGCGGCGGGCCGCCGAACAACTGGGCGAAACGGTCGTTGGTCATGGTCAGCCCGGTGCAATAGTCGAAATACCGCATGTCCAACCGAAACGAGCCGTCCTCCTTGATGTCGATGAGATGCTCACGGATCGGGTCCGCGTAGGTGAGTTCGCCATAGGGCGCCAAACCCATCACCTTGTATTCGCCGTCGTTGACCTTGAAGCCCAAGTAATAGGTGAACGCCGAATAGAGCATCCCCAGGGAATGGGGGAAGCGGATTTCCTCGAACAGGTCGAGGTCCCGCCCTCGGCCGACGCCGAAGGACGTGGTTGCCCATTCGCCGACGCCGTCCATCACCAACACGGCCGCGCTCTCGAAAGGCGACGGATAATAGGCGCTGGCGGCGTGGGAGTGGTGATGGAACCCGAACAGCATCTTGTCCGGGTCCAGGGTGCCCCGCCCGAGGCCGTTGAGACCATCGATCAGTAGCTTTTTCTGGAACACCTTCTCCTTCACCCAGACGGGGATCGCCTTGACGAACGAGCCGAGCCCCGCCGGCGCATAGGCGAGATAGGTCTCCAACAGCCGATCGAAGGTCAGAATCGGCTTGTCGTAGAAGCCGACGAAATCGACCTCGTCCAATGTCACCCCCGCCTCGTCCAGGCAATAGGCGGCGGCTTCGCCGGGAAACGCACAATCGTGCTTTTGGCGCGAAAACCGCTCTTGTTGGGCGGCGGCGACGATGTCGCCGTCGCGGACGATGGCGGCGGCGCTGTCGTGATAAAAGGCCGAAAGGCCGAGGACGATCATGTCTGGGGGCGGATTGCCTCAGAAAATGGCATAGATGAAGGGAGCGATGGCGGTGCTTTGAACGGCAATGAGAAGGCCACCCAAGGCGATCAAGCCAAAGATGATCGGCGCCAACCAGAATTTCTTGTAGACGCGCATGAACTTGATCAGTTGACCGAGGGTGGAAAGCATTATTTCGTCTTATGAGGTAGGGAATTCGTTGAACAGAGCCTAGAACATGTCGCGAAAAGTTTCTTCGTCCGAATGTCGGGTGACCGGCGTCCAGTAGGATTTTGCTTTCGGGTCAAGATCGCGGTGCATGGGATCACGCCCGGAAAGCCGGATTATAAGACCGACGGGCAGAAGGAAAAGATAGAAAAACATCCCCAAGAGGACGAAATTGACGACGCGGCCAAGCCGTCCGGCGAATACGCCCCAAAGGCGATTGAACGGCAGTAAAACACCGGGCAGGATCAGCGCGACGGTCCCGAATACGCCAGCGCCGATTATCACCCATTCAAGAACCACACCGAAGAAAAACCAGCCGACGACGGCGATCACCGAAAAAACGGCGGCGAACATAAACCCGAAGGCGCGGTCGCTAAGTTTGTGTTGCGTCATGTCAGGGGGTCTAGCAACGGAGGTCCCACCGGTCCCGCCATTCGGGATCGGCGCAATAGATTCGATAGACAAGCTGCATGGTCCGGAGCGCGTCGTCGGACGAGCCGTTTTCGATCGGCTTGTCATTGACCACCGCGTCGGAAAATTCCGCCACTTCATCGGCCCAGGATGGATCCCGGGAGTAGTTCTTGATTTCCTCCTTCGGGTCGCCCCTGTCGTCACCGGTGGTCCGCGCGATGGTCAGCGTTTCCTCGCCGTAGCTTTTGGAGCCCGACAGGATGCCGGCCAGGGTCAGGGCGCCCTTGGTCAGCGTGATCTCGAGCCTGAACCGGTGCCGCCACTGGCTGGCCGACGAATGCAGCATCGCCACCTTGCCGTCCGCCGTTTTCATCAAAGCATAGGCGTTGTCCTCGACGTCGTGGTTCCAGACGCTGTTGGAAACGAAGCTGTGGACTTGCTCGAACTCGCCGGCGAACAGCCTGAGAAGATCGACCATGTGGATGCCCTGATCCAGCAACACCCCGCCGCCGGCCAGCGCGCGCTCGGTGCGCCACGACGTCTGGTCGAAGGTGATCAACTGCGATTTGCCGTAGACGGCGCGCAGGTTGATGACCTCTCCCAATTCGCCGGAATGTAGGATTTCCAAGGCGTCGCGGACCGAATCGTGATAGCGGTGGTTGAAGCCGTATTTCAATTTAAGCCCCGGGTGCTTTTTCTCGCACTCGATGACCCGGACAATGTCGCCGACGTCGCGGCCCGGCGGCTTCTCGCAGAAAACATGCATGCCCTTCTTGAGCCCGCCGATGGTGGCGTCCGGGTTGATGTCGTTGGAAAGGCAGACGAACAGCACGTCCAGATCCTCGGCCAGGAGTTTCTTGTAGTCGTCGAAGTACCTGACCCCGTCGTCGAACACCCCGTCGCCGTCCAGGGTGCGGTCGGAAACGGCCACCGTTCGCAGCGCCGGGTGCGGGTCGATGACCGACCGCCGGCGCTTGCCGACGACGCCGTACCCGGCGATCCCGACTTTCAGCTTTTCGGTCATGGGTGGGGCGTCCGGTAAAGGTCGGAAATGGCGTCGTCGGCCCTACCCAGGCGATCCGATTCGTCCTCGCTGTCGACGTCGACCCAGCCCCCGGCCTCGTCGGACCGGTAAAAGGCATGCAGCAGCCTCAAGGTTCCCAGGCAGTCCTCGCGGCTGACCGGATAGGGGGTGGAGTCCCTGAAAAAGGCGACGATGTCCCGGTACATCTCGGTATGGCCGAAACCGTAAACGGCGCCGTGGCCCTTGATGCCCTGGAAGTCCTCGGAATTTTGGGCGCAAGCGTCCGGGTCCGGGGTGAAGACCTGCAACTCGTTGACGGCGATGCCGCCGATCTGGGCCAGGCCCTTCGATGCGACGATGGAAATGGAGGCCTCGAAATCGTCGGGCCGGGCCGCCGTCGTCGCCTCGACGATGCCCACCGCGTCGCCTTCGAACGTCAATGTCGCCACCACCGTGTCCTCGACCTCGATGTCGGCGCCCAGCGTCCGCATGGAAGCGTTGACCCCAGTCACCTCGCCGCCGAGATAGCGGATCAGGTCGACGTGATGGATGGACTGGTTGGTCAACGCGCCGCCGTCGTGGGAAAAGGTGCCGCGCCAGGGGGCCATGTCGTAATAGCGCTGCGGCCGGCACCAGCGCACGCGCACCGAAACGATGCGCACACGGCCCAGTTCGCCGCCGTCGAGGGCCTGCTTGACGCGCCTGACCGCCTTGTTGTGGCGGTTCTGGAACACCGGGAAGATTTGCCGCCCGGCCTCGTCGGCCGCCGCATAGGCATCCAGCAGTTGCTCGGGGCGCAGGAAGGCGGGCTTTTCCATGATCACGTGCTTGCCGAATCCCTTCAGCATCTCCATCCCGTGTTCGAAATGCATGCCCGACGGCGTGATCACCGCGGCGATGTCGATCTCCGGGTGTTGGGTGAACATTTCCCGGTAGTTGGCGTAAGCCGCGACTCCCGACTCCTTGGCGTAGGCGTCGGCCTTCTCAAGTTCCAGGTCGCAGACGGCGGCCAGTTCGACGCCGTCGACCTCGGCGATGGACCGGCAATGGTGGCCGGCGATGCGCCCACAGCCGATCAGCGCCACGCTGAGGGGTCCGGCGGTCATGCGATGTTCTCCTTAGGGCTCGGGGCGGGTTCCGGGGCGGCGGCAGGCTTGCCCCCGGCCAGAAGTTTCCGCCATAGGTCCCAGTCAACGGGGCTAAGCACGTCCTCCCAGGGCAAGGGATCGGGCTTCGAAGGATTTTTCCCGGCCTCCGCCAGCGCGTCGGTCAGTTCGGGCGCGGTGACGGTTTCGACGGCGACGAAACCGGGCAGGATATCGACGGCGATCCGGTCTTCGGGCAAGAACCGGAACGTCGGCAGCCCCGCCAGCAGGCCCTCCAATCCCAGGGTGCCGGTCGAATAGAGAACCGATGACAATGCCGGCTGCGCCTCCAGCGTCTCCGTGGTACGGCGGATATTTTCCGTTTCCTCGAAATCGAGGGGATACATGGGGTGGTCCTTGACCAGAAACTCGATCCCCTTGGCGGCGGCGGCCTTGATGGCGCCTACCTGTTGGCGGGCGATGGCGTGGTCGGCCGACAGGGCCACGAAACAAGGCGCCTTGGGATCATAAAGGCCGCCTTCGAAGCGCCCGATGCGAAGCGAGCCGCCGATCACCAGGCGCTCGGCCGGTACGCCCCAGTCCAGGAGCTGGTCCCGGTAGGCGGGGCCGTCGCAGACGATGATGTCGGGCAGGCTGTCGAGGCCGTCTTTGTTGGCGGTGGGGCTGAAGTTCAGTTGATGGGGGCCGATGACGGTGTGCTGATAACCGAGCGTGGTGATGCCGAGCCGCCGGGCCCGGCGGCAGAAATCCCGCTCCCAGCCGTGGTTTTCCCACGGCCAGGCGACGACCGCCGGGCGGGTGTGGGTGAGCCAGGCATGCTGGCATTGGCGTTGCCACGCGTTCATGGCATGCGCCGCCCCGCCGCCTTCCTTTTCCGCCGCCCGGCGCACCAGCCAGCCGAAGGACCCCGAAAGGTGCGTTATCGTCGGCCGCCAGCGCTTCAACAGCAGGCGCACGGCCTGCAACGGGTTGCCCCAGGCATGAAGGGAGACGGTGCGGCCGTCGGCGGACAGGGCCGCCGCCTGGGTTGTTCCGCAGTCGGTGTGAAGTGCGCGTGCGAGGGCGGGGATTTCGGACATCATCGGGCCGAAGTAATCGTCATGGCCCTGGGCGTTGCTGCGCGGATGGCCGTAGACCAGGATCACCGGGCCGCCCTTTGCCGCCCGCGGCCGTTGGCGGCGGGTCGCCAGCGACGCCCAAGCCAACCGCGGGACCAGATGCGAACGGGCCAGGAAGCCGCGCAGCCGGTATTTCAACGTCGCCGCTAAAAGGCCCGGCTCCTTCCCCGCCTGCACCCCGGACAGTACCGCCAGATGACGGAACAGCCAGGGGTCGTCGCAAATGACCAGGCAGGGCTCCGTCTCCCGCGCCATCTGCTTGGTCAGGCGTCCCCAGGCCATCATCAACCCGAAATCGGACCCGTACCCGGCGCACGTGGTGGCGTAGGCCAGCTCGGCGCCGTCGCCGTCGGCCAAGGTGCGGGCGACGGCCCACCATTCCGGGCAGATGGCGTCGAAGGCGGCCTCTAACATTCGGGCCAGGTCTTCCAGCTTTTTGTCGTCCGCGCCCTTCCCGGCGGCGCCGGTGACGGCGTACCAGACGCCATAGGCTTCCACCGGCGGCAGGTCGCCGGAATGTCTCAGCAATACGGACATGGGGTGGGCTTGCCTACAGCCAGTCGCCGCCGGTGAGCGGGATCATCTGGCCGGTGATGAAGCCGGCCCAGCCGGACAGCAGGTAAATCATCAACGCCGCCGCCTCGTCCGGGTCGCCGCCCCGCTTCAACGGCACCATGTCGGCGCGTTCGGCCATGTCCTTTTCGGTGCGGCCGTGCCAGCGTTGATGAAAGCCGCTGGCGATGTAGCCGAATCGTACGCCGTTAACCAAGATGCCGTGCGGCGCGCCCTCGCGGGCCAATCCCTGGACCATGCACTCGGTGCCGCGCTTGGCGATGGCGTAAGGAAACGACTGCGCGCTGCCGCCGTGAAGCGCCGACTCGGTGCTCGTCAGCAGAATTCGACCACCGGTGTTTTTCCCCTGGTCCTTCATCCGGGCCATGGCGGCGCGAGACAGGTAGAAGGGCTGATTGAGATTGACGGCAATGTCTTTTTCCCAGTCTTCGCCGGGCATGTCCTTCCAGTGGCCCGAGAAATGGATGCCGCCGGACAACACCACCAAGGCATCGATGCCGCCGGCCTTTTCGGCGAACTCGTCAACCACGGCGGCGCAGTCGGCTTCGTTCTCGAAGGTCCGCATCAGATGAATGACGCGCTTGTCGTCCGACGGGTTCCGGTTGCTGGCGCCATGCGCGCCAATGACGCACGGCACGGGACTTTCGAGGATCATGGCAACGAGGGCTCGGCCGAGCCCACCGCTGGCGCCGGTGACCAGGACGCGAGTGCCAGCCTCGAGGCGCGGAACCCAATCGGGTTTCTGGAAAGACGTCATGTGCTGCACGCGCTTCCTTTTTCCTTACCGTCTCCGGTGAAAAATCGCATAGTCTCCAACGGTCTTCTCTAATGCATAGGACGGAGAAAAACCGCTTGTCGAGCCAACAACGGCCAAGGGAAGAATAACGTAATCGGGAACCGGCACTAGGCCTTCCATCAGGCTATCGGCTGCCATGAAGTCAAGGTCCGCGAGCCGCGC
The DNA here is from genome assembly GCA_022564115.1 of Pseudomonadota bacterium. Lineage (GTDB taxonomy): Bacteria > Pseudomonadota > Alphaproteobacteria > Rhodospirillales > Casp-alpha2 > Casp-alpha2. The sequence continues at coordinate 22,735 of JADFMB010000002.1, read as the reverse complement.
CTCGATTTTCTTCAGTCGGCCGAGCTGTTCGAACATCATCTCCCAGGAGCCCGGATCGCGGAACCCGGGGCCATAGACCTCGGGAATAGGCATGGCCCGGCCCCCGCGCGTGGCCAGCGTTCGCGTCGCCTTGGGCAGTATGCGGCCTCTGTCCGTCACGGCCATGAACGGCAGAACCGAAGCACCGGGCGGGGTCTCGTTGCGGACGTAATCGGCGACGTCTACCCAAGTCGCCGCCGCCGTTCCTCCGAAGACCCCGGTCCTCACCGTGAAGGCCCAATAAGGGAGCTTGTTAAAGAGGCTTATGGAGAAGGTGACGGCAAGCGTCAATCCCAGTGCCCCGGCAAAGATCGTGCGCCAGTTCTTGGCCACGACCCGGGCAAGCGGTTGACCCGAAAAACCCCCGCTTCCGTCCAAGCGGTGCAGAAAAATATGGACCATGACCGACGCCAATCCCGCCGCCAACAAAAGAACACTCCATTTTTCCAGATTGCCCGGACCAATCACGAAAAGAACAGCCAAACCGGCGACGGTGACAAGAACCTTGAACCCTGATGACGAATTTTCCCGGGTCCCGCGGAAAGCAAGCGCGAAAAGCGCCACATAGGCCAGGTTCTGAGGCCAGGCCAGGGCTCGGTTGGGCGCGAAGCCGATCAGAAGGGGCTGCTTCAGGACATCTGGGGCATAGGTGATGTACAGGCCACCGACGAGCCAGACGAGAAGACCGAGCGCCATGATGATGCGGACGCCGCGATAGGCGGGATCTTCCCCCGGCGACAGAAACAGGGCCGCCGCTAATATCCCCATCCAGGTCAGGACACGCATCGCGAATACGGCGGGCTCGGCGTTGGCGATGAAAGGGTTGGCGTCGCCTTGCTCCTGAGCGCGGATGTATTCCCAGATCACAAGCCTCGCCCCTTCATCGATGGGAAAGGCGTAAAAGAGGCCCCAAAAGGCGACGGCGGCGCCAACCGCGAACAGGGCGCCGATGATGATGCGGTCCCGGGTTCCACCACCCACGGCGGCGACGATCAGGCTCATGACGATCGGAAAGAATGCGTTTCGAAGGGAGACCAGGCTTAGCAGGGCAGAAAGAAGGAGCACGACCCAGAGCCCCTTGCGCGCCAGTACCACATAGAACAACCAGATAATGATGGGAATGGCGAAAGCCATGTGGTTGACGTCCGCATGATGAGCGAGAAGAACCTTGTGATCGAGAAGGGCGTGATCTTTTAGGAAAACCAAGAGAAGAATCAACCGCTCCACGGGGCCCGTAATACCCAACAGGCGCGCCGTCCGGTCGATGCCGAGCAGTCCGGCGATGACCAGGCCGAGATAGATAAAAACCAGAAACCTTTCGTCCAGCCATATGTTGCCTACCGCCTTGACGAGCCCGTACATGAGGCTTAGCTGCAACGGTTTCTGGAATATGGACGTCTCGGCCGCCCCGTAGGAGTCGCCTGCGAATGCACTGGGGTTGAGGATCTGATAGACGTTGCCGGCGTATGCCGGCTCGTTTTCCAGCCCCGGATAGTATTTCAGGGTCAGCAACAACGCGCCGACGATCAGCGCGGCGCCAAACAGGCGCACGCCACCCAAGGCATTGACGGGTGCTGTTCGAGAGCTCGTGTTCAAGTCGTGATCGTGCATTGACGCCATGGGGCGGAATGCCTCGTTTGCAGCATTAACGGCCTGGAACGCATGTCCCCAGAACACGGACACGGATGACCGGTCCCAGTGTATTCAGGTGTTGGAGGTTGAGCGGGATGAACAGACGTCTTTCTTTACGCGCCTGAGGGGTGGATCAACGGCACGAACACAATCGTAAGCCGGCACAGATTCTAATCATCGGAATCTTGCTCGCCCAGCGCGCCATAGTTCTGGCCGAGTTCGATGGCGAACGAAGACTGACTTTTGTACTGGGTAAAATGAGGCTCGCTCATCTCGCGATCGTCCCAGAACCGAGTGTAATAATACAGGTTGAGGGTCTTGCGATTTACCCCGGTCGGTGACTGAAGAGGATGTGGGTGGCCGTGATGGGAATGTTCCGAGGTCGAGAAGACCACCAAGCGGTTCAAGTCCGGAGAAATATGCTGGACGGCGCTTGTCATTTCACTATCCCAGAGCTCGAGATGGCCGCCCCACTCTTCGCGCCAGTCTTCGTTGAGGTAAAAAAGCGCATTGACCCTTCTATGCAACAGCAGCTTGTCGTGCCAGTTGAAGTCGGCGTGAATTTTCAGAAAATCGCCGCCACTGGAAGAATGGGCCCCACCACCGGTGAAATATGGATCGGGGATCAGGTTTGGGATCCCCGTCAGGGTTTCGATGAACAAGACAAAATTTCGAGAATTGAATTCGCGCAACATCTTGCGGATAAGAGGCGGTAATTTGGTCTCGTCATGTTGGTAGTGTTTGGTCGCATTTTCATGCTTGCACTCGACCCACGTTTTTTTGGAATCCGGTTCAGGAAAGTCCGCCGCCAGCGCCCGAGCCATGGCGTCGGGGAGGAAGTCATCGAGTACGATGTGCGGAAAGGGATCTGCGTTACCGTATTGCTCGCGACACTTGATGGCGAGTCGCGCGTACCGGGAATCGTCGAAAACAAACGAGGGGTCAGCTTTCACCAGTGCTGGATCCTTGGTCCCTTGCTTTGCTATGCGAGACTGCCAAACAGTTGCGGTTGATAAGGCTATATTGAGTTAAACGCGTCATCAACCACTTGGAATACTAATTTGCGGATTGTCGGAGGCCCGGTATCACCGCCTCCTCGAGAATTTGTCGTGTCAAAAGCGCGTAGCCTTCCGACGTGTAGTGGCCATAGATGCGCATGGGAAATAGCCCCATTGAATCCCCCGATTTGCGCATGACCGACTCAAAATCGATAATTGGAATGCCAAGCTTCCGAATTGTCGTAAGCACCCTGTCACGCCGCGGTCGAACCTGAGACGCGAAGTCCATCCAACTCGGCAGAAACACAAAAATCAGCTTCCCACCCCATGATGCAGTCAAATCCCGCGCCCGTCCGATCACCTGCTCGAATTGCACAAGTTCGGCCTGGCCCATGCCCAACTGAAAGCGGGTAAGACCTATCTTTCGACGCAGGTGCAACAAGGTGATCCAGTTATGAAGTTTTCGACCATAGCCGGCCAATCGGGTTGGCCAACTGTCGGGGCTTTCCTCGGCTTCATCTTGTTGTCGTTCAGCATCCTCAAGATACGCTTCCCAAAACGAATCGATTGCGTCTTGACGGTCGACAAGTTCCTGACGAAAGCCTGGCTGTAGATAGTTCCTCAGCATGGGATGTTTCAATTCCTGCATGAGGTCCTGCAGATCGTTGTCATGAAAATAGAACCAAAGGACCAGTTTCGGCCGCAGAACCGATCCATATTCCACAAGGCTGGCGAGTTCCGTAAGCGGGCCGTTTCCATTCATTCCGATCGACAGTGCCTCATAACCTTCCTTCCTGAGATTGCCGGCGACGCTATCCGCCCTCTCCACACAATAGCCTTGGGCGAACGAGTCGCCGACAATAAGGATGCGTCCGTCAGCGGGGCCATACGCTTCGGGCGCGTTGTTGAATCCGAACCGGTCGGCCTCGAACACCACGTATTGCCCAGATTCATTGCAGAACACGGTGCTTACCCGTGACACGCCGCCGAGGGGCAGGATTTCGGCTTTCGGATCATTACGCAGCAAACTCGGAGATAGAGCGGGGTAGGCGTTATGACCCTCGCGCCGAAGATCCTCGACGACATCGAAAATACTTCGCGGGTCGAATTCGAGCCCCATGGATTGCGCAATGTCGACCCGATCGGGAGCCCGTTCGACACTGAACCACGCGTTGCTCAACAGGAGACTTGCCGCGACCGTGAAAACGACGAGCGACAGATTGATACGCCGGGACGCGCGAAGCCTGAACGCAGAGAGAAATGCAGCCGCCAAGGTTGCCGAAATCGCCAGGATCGTATTGGACCATATCGGTGACACGTCCCGGATGGTGACGCCGTAGACGCCGAAAGACACCAGCACCAAGACGCAGGCGGCAAGAAACCCGTTAGCCGCGATAAGCAGTGACCGAGGTGCTGAAACCTTACCCATTCAGTTTGTTTTCAAGTCATCCGTGTCGCCCACGACACCGCAGAGCGGCAAAGTGTCCGTGGACGAACCAAAATCACTCCAGAATTAGTCACACTAATCAATTTCTCTAAAACCAAGGACTTCTAACTCCGGTGGCGGAATGCCCGCTTATGGCTGAGGCTGTTGAAGAACTATTTTCGGGGGTCCGTAGCGCAAAGATGATTCAAGGAATGCCCGTTTTCCGTAATGAAGATTGGTGTTTACGCGCTTGTTGATTCTTTTATTTCGCGATCGATGCTCTCAACCGAGTTCTTCAACAGCCTCGGCTAATCCCGGAAATGACGGACGATCCGCCGGAGGTCTGCTTTCAAGCGCTTGGCGAACATCGATGCGGCAAGCTGTCATCTAACTAGGTCGTCATTTATGAGTCCAAGACCTAACTGCCCCAGGGGGCCGTAAGGTCCCAGGCTTGATCGGTGATCCGTGCGCATTGCGTAAGATCGGCTTGGCCGATGCCCCATTGAAGGCTGGTCAAGCCGATCTTTTTCCGCAGGTAGGCGAGCGTAAGCAGGTTCCGCAAGTCGCGGCCATGGCTGGCAAGTTCCGTAAGCGGGCCGTTTCCATCACACGATCCGAAGCCGGGGTATGCAGACGACGAATTGCCCCCCCCAGTCGCGGATGAATGACGCACGCTCGGTGATCTCTTCGGCC
>JADFMB010000002.1:0-17915 GCA_022564115.1 Pseudomonadota bacterium | reverse complement strand
TCCAGGGAAGGACGACGACGAAATCGGGCTTCTCGTAACGCAGACGGTCCGCGTGGACGACGGGAATGTGCGTACCGGGGAGAAAGCAACCTTGCTTGGCGGGCGTGTCGTCGGCGACGAATTCGATCTCCTCGGGCCCGAGCCGGCAATAGTTCAAGAAGATATTTCCCTTGGCGGCGGCGCCGAAGGCGGCGAATCGGTTGTTCTTCCGCCTTTCGACGCGCACGAACTCCAGGAACTCGTCCCGTATGGTTTCCATGCGCCCTTGAAACCCCGCATAGGCGTCGGGCGTTTCCAGCCCGGCGTCTCGTTCTTCCGCGGTGATCCGATCGACCGCCGGCCGTATCGGATGCTCATTGTCGTCGGCATGGCAGGCAAAGACGCGCAGGGAACCGCCGTGAGTCGGAATCACCTCCACGTCGAACACCGTCAGCCCATGAGAAGTTAAGATCCTGTCGATCACGGACAGCGAGAAGTAAGAGTAGTGCTCGTCGTAGATGGTGTCGAACTGGACGTCCCGCATGAGATGGAGTAGGTGGGGCACCTCGATGGTGATCACGCCGGTTGGCCTCAGAAGGTTCTTCAGGCCCTGAACGAAGTCGTTGATGTCCGGAACGTGGGCCAGGACGTTGTTGGCGACGATGACATCGGGCGATCCGAATTCACCGACAATTCGCTCAACCAGGGCGCTACCGAAGTAATCGACGATCGTCTGCACGCCTCTTCGCTCCGCGGCCCGGGCGCAAGTCAACGCTGGATCGACGCCGAGAACAGGAACGCCTCCATTGACGAAGTGTTGAAGCAGATAACCATCATTGGAGGCGATTTCGACGACCTTCGTTCCGGAACCGAGACGAAATCGCTCGACCATCATCTCCGCATAGCGCCGAGCGTGAGCCACATAGCTGGGCGCGATCGACGAGAAATACGCGTAATCCGCGGTGAATAACTCCTCGGGCGGGCGGGGGTCTCCGGTTTGGACCAGGTGGCAGCCCTCGCACAGGTACACGGCCAACGGATATGAGGGTTCCGGCTCCTGGAGCGTTCGTTCCGTGAGAAATCGATTCACCAACGGCATAACCCCCAGGTCCGCGAACGGGTGCCCAAGAAGCGTACCGCAAAACCGACAATGCATCCGTTATGCCTTGCGGGCGGCGACGAACAGGCTTCCGCCTACGGGAAGATTGATCCCGAGATTGACAACCGCGTTTTCGAATTTAGAGACCACGTCGAGAACCCAATTGACGGCCGGATTGAGTCGCCACTCGCGCTCCGACGCTCCGTCACGGGCAAGGCGCCTGGACACATACATGATCGGCATCAGCAACGAATTGAACGACGTCATGCGTAGCACCTCGAAGCCCGCATTCCGAAGCTTCATGGCGAGTTCGGATCGGGTGTAGCGACGTTTGTGGTGAACGGCATCGTCCGCGGCGGTCCACAGCCATGGATGCTGGGGCACGGTGAGAACGAATCCACCCCTGTCCTTGAGGGCCCGATGCACGTTTTCCAGCGCTTGGCGGTCGTCTTCTATGTGCTCAAGCACGTCGAACATGCCGATGAGGTCGTATTCATTCTCAAATGGCATGCGGGTCGCGTCCATTTGAAACAGCGTGACATCCGCGTCCCCGATGACGTGGCGCGTCGCCTCCAGGGCGCTGACGAATATCTCGGAGGCATCGATGTTCTGATCGGGAAACGCATGGATTAAAGCCGAAAGCACCATTCCCGTCCCGCAACCGGCCTCAAGAATTCTGTCGACATCCGGAAAATGTTGGCGGATTTCACGGGTCACGAGACGGTTTCTATAGGTCAGCATGAAGTGATTGTCCTTGGCGGCGACGAAGTCTCCGAAAATCTCAGGGTCGAATCCCGGGTTCATCCGCGCCTGGTCGGGCGCCAGGCACGGAAAGCCGTTTATGACCGTGGGCTTGAACCCGCAGGCCGGACAGGTGAAATCGGTGTGTTCGTGACCGCCGCCGCAATCAGGACAAATCCTCACGTCGAGGGATCGCCCTGCCGTTCGGCGACGTCGGAGGCGACCCCGTCGCCGGGATGGGCTCGGTACGCCACATCGAGAAGGTACGAAAGCGTCGGCATGGGCTGTGCCTCCATCAGGATCCGGTAGCCGAACATCCCGGGCGAAATCCTGGTCAGTGCCCGGTTCACGGCGCCGAGCATACGAGGAAACCATCCGTCGCCGAAGACTAGCTCGAAGGGCGCGATGACGGCCTCCGAGCGAACGACTCGAAATCCGCCTTCGTGGAGCAGGCGCCGTAGGCTGGCGAACGTGAACAGTCGGGTGTGGCTGGGGTCCAGGATTCCCCGTTTTCCGTAGTTGAAATAGCCCCAGAACAACTGTAACCGGTTGGCTAGAAAACCGATATTTCCTTGGGTAATGACCACGGTCGTTCGTGGATTGTTGGTGCTCGTTGCGTGCAGTTCCTCCAGGAACCTTTCGGGTTCGTGAAGGTGCCCGATCACGTCGAGCAGTAGGACATAATCGAACTCGTCCATTCGGATCGGCAGGGGCAGCTCGTTCAGATCGCACTTGACGAAGGCGTCGAGTCGATCACCGTCCGGCGGTGGTGCCGCATCGAGCCCCGTCACCCGACACTGGCGCCGCCTCAGCAGCTCGCCGGCCTGCGCATCGGCGGACCCGATCTCGAGAACCCGGGATCCGTCGGCGACTGTCTTGACGGCCCTCTCATGTGCGGCAGTGAAATTGACTTTCGGGATATGGTACTGGGCCTCGTGGCCCTTGGGCGCCACGTCGAATTTCCGTTGATAGCAAAGACTCCATTTCCGTTGCGCCTGTCCCAATGTTGCCTGTTTGACGATGTTCCAGGCGTACGCCAGACCGTTCACGTGGCTAACCTCGTCGCCGTAAAACGTAGGAATCGGGAACTCCTTGAAACGGGCGCCGGAGAACAAAAGTTGGATGATGATCTCGGTTTCGAAATCAAAATCATTGGAATTCAGGTGATAGGGAATCTTTTTCAGCGCATCGATGGTATACATCCGCAGGCCCGTGTGAAACTCGCTGAGGTTGCTGCCCAGCACCCAATTCTCATAACGTGTTAGAATCTTGTTGCCGATGAACTTGTAAAGCGGCATGCCCCCCTTTAGGGCGTTGAAACCCTCCATCATCCGCGATCCGAACACGACGTCGGCCGTGCCGTCGATCAGCGGGGGCAGGAACTCGGGCAGTTTTTCCGGTGGATACTGTCCATCGCCATGAACCAGACCGATGACGTCGAAGCCGTTCTCGATGGCGTAATGCATGCCCAGCTTGGCGTTTCCTCCGAAACCCAGGTTGACCGGGTTGCGCAGAATCGTCAGCGGAAATGGAAATTCGTTGTTTGCCTGGTATTCCGTTGCCCGGGCCGTGGTAGCGTCGGTCGACGCGTCGTCGATGACCAGGACGCTGGTGTCGTATTCGCCGAGGCTTTCCGGAATGCGCGATAACATGCTTTCGATCGTTTTCTCGGCGTTGTACGCGAGCATGAAAACCAAAATTTTCGGTTTGTCCACCATTGCCTAGCTCAAGGTGTTCGCACCTAAGGCATCAACCCGAGAGAGTCGAAATCCGAAAAAACATTATCCAGCGCCGGCTCCCATTCCGGGGTGGTGAGACCGAAGCGCTTTTGCAGTCGTGACAGATCGAGCCTGGAGTTCTTCGGTCTTGCCGCCTTTCCCCAATACTCGCTCGAAGGGATGCCCCTAACCTCTTGGACCGAGAGCGTCATGCCGTGACGCCGCGCGCGGTCAACGATGGATTGGGCGAAATCACGCCACGTCGTGCATCCGCGACAAGTCAGATTGATGATACCGCCTTTGTCCTTGAAGAATTCAACGGGCCGGTTTTGCGTTTGGGCGATGATCTCGGCAACGGTCTCGGCAACGACGGTTGCCGGCGTCGGCGCCCCGAATTGATCGTCGACGACCCGCAGCACCTCCTCGCGCTGAGCTAGGCGCAGGATGGTCAAGAGGAAGTTCCGGCCTCGAACGTCATAGATCCAACTGGAGCGGAAAACGACGTGTGCCGCGCCCGTCTCCCGGATGGCGACTTCACCCAACAACTTGGATCGGCCGTACACATTACAGGGCTCCGGGGGTGCGTCCTCGTCGTAGGGCGTGGCCTGGGTGCCGTCGAAAATATAATCCGTGGAAAAATGAATCAATGCCGCGCCGCATTTTTTCGCCTCCTCGGCAAGGATACCCGGTGCCGTTGCGTTGATGAGTTCGGCTTTCGACGGGTCATCCTCGGCGCCCTCGACATCGGTATATGCGGCGGCGTTGATGATAAGGTCGGGATGCGCGTCGGCGACCGTCCGCCGAATGGCCTCCCCGTCGGCCAAATCGAGGGTCTGGCGTTCGGGTTCGGTCATCTCGGCGGTTGTTCGCAGCCTTTTCGCGAGCGCGCCGCCGATCTGTCCGGTCTTGCCGAGAAGAAGGATCTTCATTTCTTTTCATCGAATCGGGGCAATGTTGGGGAATCCCTCAGTAGCGGGGCGGTGTCGTCGGCATCCGAAATTATCGGATCCTCGGTCGGCCAGACGATCCCGATCTCAGGATCGTTCCAACGGATACTTCGGCTTTCCCCGGCACTATAAACGGCGGTTAGCTTATAGATGACATTGGCCGTTTCACTATAGACGCAATAGCCGTGGGCGAATCCCGGAGGAACCCAGATCTGGCGCTTATTATCTTCTGACAAATCGACACTCACCCATTGCCCAAATCGCGGCGAACCGACCCGAATATCGACGACGACATCGAAGATTGCACCGCTGGTCACGCGCACCAGCTTCCCCTGCGGGTGGGGGTCTTGATAGTGCAAACCGCGAAGGACATGCCGGTTTGATAAGGAATGCCCGTCTTGTACGAACGTCGCGGTGATGCCGGCGTCGGCGAATTTATCCCGGTGGTGGGTTTCCATGAAAAAGCCGCGACCGTCCTCGAACACGGCCGGTTCGACGATGATGACCCCGGGAAGCTCCGTTTCCAGGAACTTCATTTGTTCCGATTTTCCTCGAGCAGCATCCGTATATAGTCACCGTAGCCCGAGGACTTGAGCTGTTCGGCGGCGCACGCCAACGTCTCTTCGTCGATCCAGCCTTTTTGCCAGGCGATCTCCTCCAGGCATCCGATCCTCAAGCCTTGACGCCGCTCCAGCGCAGCAACGAAATTGGAGGCCTCCAACAGAGACTGTTCGGTCCCCGCGTCCAGCCATGCGAAGCCGCGGCCAAGTTGTTGGACGCGGAGGTTGCCGCGCTCCAAATATTCTTTGTTGATGTCGGTGATCTCGAGTTCGCCCCGTGCCGAAGGCTTAATTGTGCGGGCGATCCGGACGACATCATTGTCGTAGAAATAGAGCCCCGTCAGCGCCAGGTTGGATTTCGGCCGGGAGGGCTTTTCCGTGATTTCCGTGGCGTGGCCGTCGTCGTCCAACTCGACGACGCCATAACGCTCGGGATCGGTGACCGGATAGGCGAACACGGTCGCGCCGTCCGTTTGAGCCACAGCCACGCGGAGCATATCCGAGAGCCCGCTGCCAAACAGGATGTTGTCGCCCAGGATAAGGGAGACCGGACCGTCACCGATAAAATCCGCGCCGATGAGAAATGCCTCGACAATGCCATTGGGTTGCGCCTGCACCGCATAGGAGAAACAGATGCCTAAGTCCCCTCCCTCGCCGAAAAGGTCTTCGAACCGGGGAATGTCGCTCGGCGTCGAAATAATCAGGATGTCACGAATTCCCGCCAGCATGAGAACCGACAGCGGATAGTAAATCATCGGCTTGTCGTAGACGGGAAGAAGCTGCTTGCAGACACTTAAGGTCGATGGATAAAGCCTCGATCCCACACCCCCGGCGAGTATGATTCCTTTGTACATTACCGCTCCGCCTTTCGTTCGTTTTCCAATCCCAGACGCTTGCGGTCGTAACGGCTCTCGGTGATCTTGCGGCACCATTCCTGGTTATCAAGATACCATCCGACCGTATCCCTGAGGCCGTCCTCGAAGTCCATAGCGGGCCGCCAGGTCAACTGGGTCTCGGCCTTGGCGCTGTCAAGCGCGTACCGGAAGTCGTGACCGGGTCGGTCGGCGACGAAGGTGATCTGCTCGTTGTAGGACCGCGCTTCCGGGTGTGGCCGGATTTCGTCCAGGAGCGCGCATAGGCGCCGCACCACGTCGATGTTCGGGAATTCGTTGCCACCCCCCAGATTGTAGCTTTCCCCCGGCTTTCCGTGATCGAGGGCGGCGACGATGCCCGAAGAGTGATCGGCGACGTATAGCCAATCGCGGACGTTGCCGCCATCGCCGTAAACCGGCAGCGGCTTGCCGTCCACCGCATTCAAGATCATTAGCGGCAACAGCTTCTCGGTGAACTGATAGGGGCCATAGGTGTTCGAGCCGTTGGTGATCAGGACCGGCAGCCCGAAGGTCTGGAAATAGGCGCGCGCCAGATGGTCGGCCCCGGCCTTCGAAGCCGCATAAGGGGAATTGGGTCGATAGGGATCATGTTCCCGGAAAACGCCTTTGTCGATGGAACCATAGACCTCATCCGTCGACACCTGGACGAAGCGAAAGCGGTTGCTTTCCGTACCGTCTAGGGTCTCCCAATACGCCCGCGCCGCCTCGAGGAGTTGGAAAGCGCCGACGATATTGGTGCCAACAAAGGCTGCGGGGCCGTCGATGGACCGGTCGACGTGAGTCTCGGCGGCGACGTTGATGATCGCGCTGGGGCGATGCTCTTCGAGCAGGCGGGCGACCAGCTTCGCGTCATTGATGGAGCCGTGCACGAACACATGATCAGGATGATAGGCAACATCGACCAGGTTGTCGCGATTGCCGGCATACGTCAGGGCGTCGAGGTTGACGACGCGATCGCCACACCCGACCAGATGACGGACGAGCGAACACCCGATGAAGCCGGCGCCGCCGGTGACGAGAATGGTGCGCGTCATGGGCCGCCTCCGCCGTTCCCGTAGGCGGCCTTCACCACCTCGGCGCTCGTCATCAGGTCGGCCAGGGGGTCGGTTTGGCTCAACATGCGTTGCTCGATTGAAACGTAACCCTTGTAACCGATAGCGTGAAGGGCATTTCCGAACAATGCGTGATCGACCTCGCCCGTCGATCCCAGTACGCCCAGCCCCGGCTCGTTGGCGTGGAAGTGGACCAGCTTCGAGCGGACCGCCTCGAAGGTTTCGATGACGGCCTCGCCGTTTTCGACCAGCGCCTTGGCGTCCAACTGCACACGCAGCGCCGGGCTTGCGACTTCCTCGACGATGGCCAGGCTGTCGAGGGCCGAATTGATGAAATCGGAATCCCCGGGCCCCAGCGGCTCGAAACAGAAACACGTGCCATGGGTTTCGACGCGTTTCGTCAACTCGCCGAAAAAGTCCACCGCCTCGGCCAGGGCCTCGTCCTCGGGCAACGCGCCGCGTTGGCGCCCGCCGCCATATATAAGAGTCCGGCCGCCCAAGTCCCGGCACACACCAGACAGGTGTTCCAGGAAATCCAGGCTTTCGGCGCGTTCGGTAGGTTCCTTGAAAAGCCCGAGTCGGGGCTGGTCGTAAAACAGCGAATGCAGGCCGACGACATCAAGGCCCGCGTCTTCAATCCGGCGCCGGTAATCGGCGACCGCGTCCGGGGCGAGCCCTTTCCAGGTATCTTGCCACACACGGCTTGGCGCCACCTCGATGGCCTCGATCCCGAATTCCCGCAAACGGCCGAAGTCGTCCGCATGGTCGAAGGCCGGCAGGGCGATGTTGGAAACGGCTAAACGAATCATGGTGAGCGTCAGTTCCCGGTCGCCTGCACAAGGGCGCCCGTTTTGACCAGGTGGTCCAAAAGCGCGGCGCAGGCGTCTTCGGGGGACATCTCGTCGGTGGCGATGACGATGTCCTTGTCGGCCGGTTCCTCGAATTCGATGTCGACGCCGACGACGTTGGGGGCGCCGCCTCCTTCGATGATTTTCTTCGCCTTCCGGTAAAGGCCCTTGGGGTCGCGGGACCGGCAGACCTCCAGCGGCGCCTTGATCCAAACCAGCCCGAACTGGTCCTTGGGGTGGTGGCCGCGGGCATAGGCGCGCTGGGCCTCGGTATGGTTGATGGCGGCCAGCAGTACGATGACCCGGCTTTCGGTCAGGTACGACGTCAGCCGCGCATAGCGGCGGGTCAGCAGAATCCGATCCTGCTCGGATCGCCCGATGCCTTCGCCGACGATCTCGCGGGTGATGTCGCCGTCGAACAGCACCACGGGAACGCCCCGGGCCTCAAGGTAGGCCTTGAAGGCCGCCGACACGGTGGTCTTGCCGGACCCTGGCAGGCCGAAAAACCAAAAAGCGCATCCCTTGGAGACGTGGAATGGTTTCATGCTTGTCTAAACTTTTGGCTCTTATGCGGTAACGGCGGCCGGCTGGGCCGCCGCCGAATCGTTTTTCCTGGCGCCGATGACTTCGCGGAACCAAAGCTCCACGTTCATCATCATCCACACCTTCTTGCCGTAGAAGTCATAGGGAAGGTCCTGGCGGTTGGCGAGCATGGCCTCGACCTTCTCAGGGATAAAGATGCCGCGCTCACGGGCGGTTTGATCGAGCAACAGGTCCTGGGCGATTCCCCGCATGCGGCCCTGCATCCAACTATCCAGCGGCGTCGGGAAGCCGAGCTTCTTGCGCCGGGCGATTTCCGGCGGCACCAGCTTTTCCCCCATCTTGCGGATCAGCACCTTGTTGACGTCCAGCCATTCCGACGCGGTGAAGGACGAATGGAACAGCGCCCTGACTTTATGCAGCGGCGATTTCCATTTCATTTTGTGGTGGCGGGGCACATGGACCATGAATTCGATCAATTCGTGATCGACGAACGGCACCCGGGCCTCCAGCCCCGACGCCATGCTCATCATGTCGAGCCGGTCGAGGAGGCCGCCCAGGTGAATCTTCTGGAACGTGTGCAGGACACGGTCATAGGGGTCGGCGTTCGCGGCGTCGTCTTCGAAGATTTTCCTGAACACGCCGATGGTCCTGGCGTCGGTGTCGATCTGGCGAAGGGCGTCGGGCGTCATCAACGACCACTTTTCCTCGAACGGCATCCAGTTGTAGCAGTCGAAGAAATGATCCAGGTGACTGGCGTGGCGAAGCCAGGACCAGGCGGTGTCCTTGAAAACCTCGCGGTTGCCGATCCAGCCGGCAAGCCGGCCGCCGAGGACCGCCCGGGCGGCTGCGATTTTCTTCCAGTCCATGGGCGAGCGCTGGACCCGGCCGTAGCCGCCGAAAAGCTCATCCGCGCCCTCGCCCGACAGGGCCACCGTGACCTTGGTTTTCATGTGCGCCGACAATTGATAAAGGGCCACTTCGTGGGGGATCGACAGCGGGATGTCGTTCTGGCTGATCAGCCCGCGCCAGTTGTCGAAGTAATCCTCTTGTTTGAGGATCAGGTGTTCGTGTTCGGACCCGATATGATCGGCGACGGCCTGGGCGTAATCCCCTTCGTCGTAGCCTTCCTCGATGTAGCCGACGGAGAAGGTTTTGACCGGCGATTGGGCGTGGCGGACCATCAGCGCCGCGATGACCGACGAATCGACGCCGCCGGAAAGGTAGGCGCCGACCGGCACGTCGGCGATCATGCGCCGCTTGACGGCCCGGCTCAAAAGCTCCTCGGCCTCCTCCAGGTAATAGGCCTGGCCCCGGTCTTCCTTGGGCTCGGGAACGGGAAGCGTCCAATAGGCGCGGCTCCGGACGTCGCCGTCCTTGAAGGTGACGACGTGACCGGGCAGCACCTTGTTGACACCCTTGAAGAAGGTGATGTCGAACACCGCCTGGCGGAACGTCAGGTAAGAGGAAATGCCGTCCAGGTCCGCCTCGGCGACGAAACCGGGGTGGCGCATGAAGGCCTTGTTCTCGGAGGCAAAGGCGATCTGGTCGCCGATCCGGGTCCAGTAGACCGGCTTGATCCCCAGCCGGTCGCGGACCAGGATGAGCTTCTTCTCAGCGCCGTCCCAGACGGCGAAGCCGAACATGCCGTTGAACCGGGTCGCCAGGTCCTCGCCCCATTGCAGGTAGCTCTTCAGCAGCACTTCGGTGTCCGACCGGGTGCGGAAGACATGGCCCAGCCCTTCCAGTTCGGCGCGCAGTTCCTGGAAGTTGTAAATCTCGCCGTTGTAGGTGACGACCACTTGGGCCTGGGCGTCGGCCATCGGCTGTTGGCCGTCCTTGAGGTCGATGATGGAAAGCCGGCGGTGCGCCAGGCCGATAGGACCGTCGGTCCAGACGCCGGAATCGTCGGGGCCGCGGTGGGCCAGGATCTCGCACATGCGGCCGAGCACGCCCGCATCGACGGGCTTGCCCGAAAGGTCGAGGAGTCCGGTTATGCCGCACATGGGGGTCGGTCTTTCAGACGTAGAAATCCAGGGTCAGGGCGTCTTCGTATTCGGCGCCGGTGTCGATTTCGAGCCATCGGGCGCCGATCTCGACCGGGTTGACGGTATGGCCCTGGCGGGCCAGCCGGGGCATGGCCTGGACGTAATATTCCTGCTCGCGGCCCGGTTCGGCGGTCATGGCCTCCATCTCGGCGCTCAACTTCGTGGCCCCGGCGCGGGAAAACTTGGCGATGCCGATGAAGTTGCCCTGGCCCAGGGCGGCCGGGATGTGGCCGCCGATGTCGGTGATGGCGCCGTCCTCGATCAGCACACGCATGGTGCCTTCGAGGCACCGGGTGGTGTCGACGAACAGGGCGAAGTCCTCGGGCGCGTTGACCAGCGCGCCCAGGGCCGATTTTTCCATCAGCACGTCGGCGAACAGGATCACGCAGTCGTCGTCGAGAAGATGACGGCAGTGATTGAGGGTATGCAGGTTGTTGGTGTCGGCGAAATCGGGGTACTCCGTGTACGTCACCCGGTCGCCGATTTCCTGGCGGATGGCTTCGCCGAGGAAACCGACGATCACCGTCACGTCGGTGACGCCGTGAGATTGCAGCATATCGAGCTGATGGCCCATGATGGTCATGCCGTGAAGCGGCAGCAGGCACTTGGGGATTTCCAGCGTCCTGGGATGCAGGCGCGACGACAGGCCGGCGGCCAGGATGATGGCTTTCATGACGGGGCCTTGGTTTTTTGGGGCTGAAACAGATTCGGGAAGGCCCGGCGCAGGCGGTCTTCGCCGAATTCCGGAATCTCGCCCAGTCTTTCGGCGATCACGGCCTCGAATTCCGCAACCAGGGGGTGGTCGGGCGCATAGAGGTTGTTCTGCTCGTCCGGATCCCGGACGACGTCGTAAAGCTCGGGGCCGTCGGGGCTGAAACGGTCATCCGGATCGAGGAACTCCTTCCACATGAAATTGTGGGTATGGGTGCGTACCGCCATGTAAGGGGGGCGGTTCTCGAACAATGAGTTGCCGCCGTGGAAAGTTTCGAGCACCAAATGCCGGCGTTCGGCGACGGCGGCGTCGGTGACCGGCAACCCTTCCCACCCGGCGGGTTTGGGCACTCCCGCCATGTCGGCCAGGGTCGGGGCGATATCCAACAGGTCCGTCAGCCCCGTGATGCGCCGCGCCTTCAGGCCCTTTTGGTAGAACAGCATCGGGACGCGGACGTTGTGGGAATAAAGCCGGAAATGATGGCTGATGTCGCCGTGTTCGCCCAGTTCCTCGCCGTGGTCGCCGGCGACGGCGACGATGGTGTTTTCGGCGATGCCGCGCCGCTCCAGGGCCTCGACGATGCGCCCGACCTGTTCGTCGGTGAAACGGACGGCGGCATCGTAAAGGGCCGACCATGCCGCCCATTCGCCGTCGTTTTTTGGCCCCCCCCGGACGCTGAGCGATACGTCGATGCCGGGGCTGTAGCCCAGCGCCTTCAGGTATTCCGGGGTCTGGCGGTACCAACGCGAACCGTACCCGGCGGTGTAGGGGATGTGGGTGTCCTGATAGTGGTTCCAGATAAAGAACGGTTTTTTGCCGTCCCAATTCTCGATCTGGCGGATGATCTTGGTGGTCACGTCGGCGCCGTCGACATAGCGCTTGCGGTGATAGGCGCGCAGCGCCGCCAGTTCCGGGTTGACCAGGCCAATGGCCCGGTTGATGAGGATTTCCAGCCCCTTGCCGAACAACGCCCCGGGCCGCCGGAAATAGCGCCACTCGCGGCCGATCCATTCATGGGCCTTGGGCACGTAATGAAGGTGGCGTTTCAGATAAGCCAGGGGATCGGCGTCGAATTCCCGGCGGTGGCCGGCGGCAAGCCGGGCCACGCGGGCGAAGTCGTAGCCGTCGCGGACGAAACGGGCATTGGGATAATCGCGCCTATCCTGGGCGGCATTCTCTAGGCGGTTGGCGGCATAGGACTCGACGGCGGCGAAGAAGGGAAGCAGGACCTTTTCGGCTCCCTTGACGGCGACGGCGTCATCGACCTCGCCCAGGTGCCATGCCGCCAGGGTGCTGCGGAAAAGCGCTATCGCCAGCCCCGGCAGGGTGTTGAGGACGAACAGCACGTGTTCGTGGTCGACGCCGCGGTCATATCCCTGGACCCGGCTGACCCAATGGGTGGTGCAAAAGGCGCTGGTCTCGTAACCGGCGTCGTGAAAGGCCTCGAACACCGTCGGCGGCCGTCCCACGGGTCCACTGTCGTAACCGCCATGGGAAAGCGGGCGGCTGGACGTCATCAGGGCAGGGAAGCAGATGTGCGTGAACGCCGCCGGCGACACCGCCTGTTCGCAGACAAGGCCGTCGCCGGCCATGCGCTCCAGGCACGGCGTCGTCGGCCGGTGATAACCGAGCACGCTGGCGCGGTCGGCGCGCAGCGCGTCGACGGTCAGAAACAGGACGTTGGGAAAGGAGGAGGTCAAAATTCTTGGGACATATAGGAGATGGCGTTACGTCTTGCGGACGAAGTAAGCATTATAGGCCTTGTTGCTGATTTTGACGCTCGGGTTCAGGTAGCGGTCATCCACAAGCTGCTCAAACCCAAAAGATTCCATGGCATCCACGACACCCTGGTCGGTCTCGCGAAGCTTGGGATTAACCTCGATGGCGATGTGTTTGAGCCTATCGTCGGAAAACAACCCGGACATTCCCGCCAACACCAGCGGATCATTGCCATCGACGTCTATTTTCACATGGGTGGGAAAAGGCTGATCGAACATACCGACGAAATCATCAAGCCGGAACGCCACTACCGACTGCCCGTGGACGGGTTCGAATTCCTCGAAGCTTGACCCCGCGCGCGTCACCCCGACGGCATGAATGGCGCCACCGGGGGCAAACTTGGAAATGTTGAGGACGTTCACTCCGGTCGTATCGTGCAGGGCAAGGTTGAAGGCGGATATTCGCTCGCCCATTCCGTTGAGTTGAATGTTCTGGTTCAAAAGGCTGTAGTTTCCGGCAAAGGGCTCGAACGCGATCACTCGGGCGCCCTTGCGGGCGTCATAGAGACTGTAGGCGCCGATATTGGCGCCGACGTCATAGAGGATGCTTTTCTCGTCGATGAAGTCATCGATCCAATGAACGAGATCCGGTTCCACGCGAAGGAACTCGCGGGCACGAAAATAACTGATCGGGTGGTTGATATGAAACCGCAAGCCCCCGATGACGCATTCGGTGGGCGCCCTTTCGGCGATAGCCGCGCGGGCGCGGTAATATTTGTCCTTGGGCAGGACCAACCGAAGGACGACGAAGAACCCTTGCAGAAGCCATAAGGCCAACCGGACCGCGAGCCGGAACAAGGGGCGAAGTAAATTCTTGATAATATCCATTGTTAAGACTTAAGCCGGCATCGCCATGTTGAAGGATTGAAACCCCTTGGGCGCGAACGCCAGATAGGTTTCCAATAGCCGTTCGAACTTCAGGAACGGTTTGTCGTAAAAGGCGACGAAATCAACGCCTTCAAGGCCGCCGCCGGCATTATCGAAGGCAAATGCAGCCGTCCGTGAAGGGGCTGCAATAGTCCGCTGTCGGGCCGTGAGCGGACTTTCGGTTTTATCGTTCCCGCCCCCTTGACAAACCCCGCGCACGGACCAATGTTCTACTTTCGTTCTTTTTGTCAATTTCGCTCTTTGACATCGTGAATAGCTTTAACCCACGTCAACCCACGTTTCGAGGGGCGTATAAGGACGGTTGCGTCTTTTTTTGGCTGGCACCTCTTGGCGGTCCCGCAGCGAACCCCCCGGCGCCCCCAAGGTTGACCGCCTTTTCCGGCCGTCGAAAGGTTTTAAAAACCACCCGTTACCGACCCCCCCCCAGCTACAAAATGACCACCAAATGTCCACCGCATGTCGACCGATGTCCACCAATGCCCACCCCAGGATTCCAGGGCGGAAAGGGTTTTATTTGTTATCAAGGACTTGGTGGTTCGGGGCCGTAGCCGCCGCCTTTTCGCGGACAAGGCGGTCAATAGAGATCAGGATTTACATCAGGTTGACGAACGGCTCGCTCATCGTCCGCCGGAAAAATTGCCGGGCGGCGAGATTCTTGATACCGGCGAAACTGCGGAACTGCTCCGCCGCCCGGACCGGGCCGCACAGGTAGCGGTAGACGTAGCGGTGCCCGGCGTTGACGAAATTTCCCCGGTGCATGCCGTTGTCGTGGAATATCAGGACCGTTCCCGCCGGGTATTCCATGGCCGTTCGCCGGTCGGAATAATCGCCGGCCGGGACGTCGCTTTTGAACCTATCGAGGATTTCCCCGTATTCGGGCGCCAAGCCTTCGGGCGAAGCCCGCAGCCACTCGGCGCCGGCGATCAGGGCGTCATAGGTGTCGATGACGGCGTCTTCGGGATTTTCCGGCGGCTTGGCCTTCATCCTCTCGCGCACGTGAATGACCAGCCGGTGGGTGCCCTTGGCGTAGCCGAAGGCGCCGTTTTCCAATGTCGTGTCGTTAAGGTAGGTCTGAAACCGCAAGGTAAAACGGCCAGGGTCCTTTAGGCCCGGCTTGCCGTTGTCGACATGCCAGAAATAGGCCGGCGGATAACCTTTTTCGAACCCGTTCCTCGGCACCGGTTCATCCGATGGCTCCCGGTAATCATAGACCAGGGCGGTGACGTTCCAGCTTCGCCCGAGAAGGACGTCGCAGATTTCCTTGATGACCGGATGTTCGAGGACGCGTCCGGTCTCGCGGGCCAACGGCGCGCCGCCGCGGCGGACCAGGTTCACCGGCGGGATGTCCATCCGCCAGCCGCCCCTCGTTTTCACCGGGCTGGTGGCGCCGTAGACGTTGGCGAAGCGGTCCCGGATGGCTTCCCCTTCGCCGCGGATCCGGGCCACCTGTTCGGGCGTCAGGAAGCCTTCGAGCGCGACGATGCCGTCGCGGCGGAAGGTTTCGATGATTTTCGCGGTCGGGGTGTCTTGGGCTGTCAAGCCGCCGGTCCTTCTGTCTTTATCTCTATTTTCCAGAGGTGGGGATTATAGGGGCCAGGGGAGTGAGTAGGTCTTGACGTTGGTCAGCCCCTTCATCGCCTCGAGCACCCCTTCCTTTTCGCCGAGGCCGGAATCCTTGATGCCGCCGAAGGGCGACATCTCGATCCTGTAGCCCGGCACTTCCCAGATGTTGACCGACCCGACCTTGAGTTCGCTGATGAAGCGGGTAATGATTTCCAGCTTGTCGGCGCAGACGCCGGACGACAAACCGAAGGCGGTCGAGTTGGCGATCCGGATGGCGTCGTCCACGTCCTTGAAGCGGATGATCGGGGCGATGGGGCCGAAGGTTTCCTGGACCACCAGTTCGCAATCCTCGGGCACGAAGTCGAGCACCGTCGGCGGGAAAACCGCCCCTTGGCGCTGTCCTCCAAGGAGAAGTCTGGCGCTCTTTTCGACGGCGTCGTTGACGCGAGTCTCGAACAATATGGCGGCGTCCTCGTCGATGACGGTGCCGATGTCCGTTTCCGGATCCATGGGGTCGCCGACCTTGAGCGTTTTCGCCTTTTCCACCACCAGGGCGGCAAAGTCGTCGGCCACGGCCTTATGGACCAAGATCCGCTTGACCGCCGTGCACCGCTGGCCCGAATTCTTGCAGGACCCATTGACGGCCAAGGTGGCGGCGCGGTCCAAATCAACGTCGTCCATGACGATCAGCGGATCATTGCCGCCCAGTTCAAGGACCGTGCGCTTGTAGCCGGCTTTTTCGGCGATCATCTTGCCGACCTCGACGCCGCCGGTGAAGGTGACGACCTCGGCCTGGGGGTTGGTGATCAATTCGTCGCCGATCTCCCGCGGATCGCCGGTTACCACCTGAAGCATTTCCCGGGGCAGGCCGGCGTCATACAGGATATCGGCCAGCATCAGCGCGGTGAGTGGCGTTTTCTCCGTCGGTTTCAGGACCATGCAATTATTCGACGCCACCGACGGCGCCACCTTGTGGGCGACCTGGTTCAGCGGGTGGTTGAACGGCGTGATGGCGCTGACGGCCCTTACCGGTTCGCGCAGGGTATAGATCTTCCGCTTCTGGCCCTGGGGCGTGATGTCGCAGGAAAAGATTTCTCCGTCGTCGAGGATGCAGACCTGCGACGCCAGCCGGAAGACATCGACGGAGCGCCCGGTTTCATAAAACGAATCCTTTTTCGAAAGCCCGCTTTCCAGGGTGATGAGGTCCGAAATCTCGTCCCGCCGGGAAGCAATGGCGTCGCTGGCGGCGCGGAGGATATCGGACCGGTCCGAGCGGCTGAGGGTGGACCGGTAGGCGGCCGCCGTCTCGAAGGCCCGGCGCACGTCGTCAACCGTCGCCATGGCGACGGTGCCGACGACGTCGCCGGTATAGGGATTGAGAACGTCCATCCGCCGGTCCCGCTCACCGTCGTCGCCGGCCAGGCGCAGGTTTTCGTGAATGGGGCTGGTTTTGGAAGATTTTGGTTTGGGTTGTGCCGTTGCACCCATGGCAATAATCCTCTGGTTTTCTTATATAGGCGTTCCGGCGGCTTTGCCTTCAGCAGCGGCCGTAGACGTCTTCCAGGCGTTCGATGTCGTCCTCGCCCAGGTAATCCCCGGATTGCACCTCGATCAGCCGAAGCGGCCCCGGGCCGGCATTTTCCAGCCGATGCTCGACGCCGATGGGAATATAGGTGGACTGGTTGGCCTCGAGGGTAAAAATGTCGTCGCCACGGGTCACGGTGGCCGTTCCTTCGACCACGACCCAGTGTTCGGCGCGTTTTTGATGCCGTTGCAGGCTGAGCTTGGCGCCGGGGTTGAGCATCAACTGCTTGGCCTGGAACTTCTCGCCGCTGTCGATGACCTGAAAATAGCCCCACGGCCGGTAAACGCGGCTGGAAGTTTCGAACTCGGTTCGGGCCTGGTCCTTCAACCATTCGGAAACCACGCGCACGTCCTGGGCCCGGTCCTTGGGAACCACCAGCACCGCGTCGTCGGTGGCGACGACGATCAGGTCCTCGACCCCGACGACGGCGACGAAGGGCTTGTCGCTTCGGATATAAGACCCCTTGACACCGTCGGTCATGACGTCGCCGACGGTGACGTTGCCGTTGGCATCGGCGTCTCCGGTTTCCCAAAGAGCCGTCCAGTCGCCGACGTCGGTCCAGCCGATCTCCGTCGGCACGACGGCGGCGACCTCCGTCGGCTCCATGACCGCATAATCGACGGAAATGGATTCCGCCGCGCCATAGGGCTCTTTGGCCAAACGGAAGAAATCCAGATCCCTTTCACCCCCGGCGACGGCCCGGCGGCAGGCTTCGGCGATCGCCGGGCGGTGTTTTTCCAGCTCATCCAGGAACTGATCGGCGCGAAAAAGGAACATACCGCTGTTCCAGGTATAGCGGCCTTCGCCGATGTAGGCCTTGGCGGTTTCGGCGTCCGGTTTTTCGACGAAGCGTTCGACCCGGAAACAGCCTTCGATCCCTTTCACCTGATTCCCCTGGCGGATATAACCGTAGCCGGTGGCCGGCGACATCGGGGTAATGCCGAAGGTGACGAGAAAACCTTTT
>JADFMB010000049.1 GCA_022564115.1 Pseudomonadota bacterium | reverse complement strand
CTGCCCAACACGGCGACGGCGCAGGAGCTGTTCAACGCCTGCGCCGCCAACGGCGGGTCGGACTGGGACCACTCCGCGATGGTGCGCGCCCTCGAGATGCTCGCCGCCCACGAGGTCGCCTGAACCCCCGGCCGGGTCCGCGGCGGTCGCAAGGGGATGAACCGCAAGGAACGCCGGCGTCTCGATAAGTTGCGGCGGCGCGGCGCCTCGCCCGACGCGGCCGTTGGCGGCGGCGAGGACGCGTTCGTCCCCGCCGCGCTCGAGCAGGGGGGCGCGCTGCTGCAAGCGGGCCGCCCGGACGAGGCGCTGCGGATGTACCGCCAGGTCCTCGAGGTCCGGCCCGATCACGCGGACGCCCTCGACCTGGGGGGCGTGGCGGCGTTCCAGGCGGGCGACGTCAAGGGCGGGCTGAAAATGCTGCGCGCCGCGGCGGCCCGCCGGCCGGGCCATCCCGATACGCTCAACAACCTGGGCAACGTGCTGCGCGCGGCGGGCCGGCCCGAGGAGGCCGAGGCGTCGTACCGCCGGGCGCTCGACGCCGATCCCGGCGCCTTCGACGGGCACTACAACCTCGGCATCCTTCTCGAATCGATGGGCCGGCCCGGCGAGGCCCGCGCGTCGTACCGGCGCGCCGCCGAGATCAGGCCGCAATTCGCCGACGCCCATTTCAGCCTCGGCAACGCGGCGAAGGCGCTGGGCCGCCTCGACGAGGCGCTGGCCGCCTACGGCCGGGCGATCGAGATCGACCCCGGTCACGCCGACGCGCACAACAACCTGGGCAGCGCGCTGCGCGAGCTGGGCCGGCTGGACGAGGCCGCCGCGGCGTGCCGGCGGGCGCTGGCGATCGACCGCGGCCACGCCGACGCGCATTACAACCTGGGCGTGGTGCTGCACGACCAGGGGCGGGGGGAGGACGCGGCGGAATCCTTCCACAACGCGCTGGCCATCAACCCGGACGTCGCCGAGGTCCATTACGGCCTCGGTCTGGTCCTCCAGGACAGCAAGGAGACGGCCGCCGCCGAGGCCGCTTTCCGCCGCGCCGCCGAGATCAACCCCGATGACGCCAAGGCCCTGAACGGACTCGCCATCGCGCTCGAAAAACAAGGCCACCGGAAGGAAGCCGCCGCCACCTTCGAACGCGCGCTGACCGCCGATCCCGGCTTCGCCGAGGCCCACAACAACCTCGGCAACCTCCACCACCGCCACGGCGACCTGGAAGAGGCCATGGCCGCCTTCCGCCGCGCCATCGACATCAATCCCGAATACGCCGAGGCGCACCGCAACCTGTCGCACGTGTTGTTGCTGGCCGGGCGCCTCGACGAAGGCTGGAAGGAATTCCAGTGGCGCTGGCGGTGCCGGGACTTCCCGTCGGCGACCCGCCCGTTCGCGCAGCCGCCGTGGACCGGCCAGCCGGTGGACGCCAAGACGGTGCTGGTGTGGGGCGAACAGGGGATCGGCGACGAGGTCCATTTCGCCGCCATGGTGCCGGACCTGATCGACGCCGGGGCCCGGGTCATCCTGGAATGCGAACACCGGCTGGTGCCTCTGTTCGGGCGCTCGTTCCCGGAGGCAAAGTGCGTGGCCACAGAAAGCCCGCCCGCCGCCGAGACCTTGGGGAGCGACATCGATTTCCAGGTCCCGTCGGGCAACCTCGGGCGGTGGCTGCGGCCTGGCCTCGATTCCTTTCCCGGCCGGGAGTCTTATCTGGTTGCCGACCAGGACCGCGCCCAAGCCTTGAAGGACCAATACCGGGACGGCGGCGACGATAAGCTGGTCGGCATCGCCTGGATCAGCAAGAACCCGGAGATCGGCGAGGAAAAATCCATGGCGTTGGCGGACTGGCGGCCGTTGGCGGAGATCGGGGGCATCCGTTTCGTCGACCTTCAATACGGCGACACGGCCGACGAACGGGCCCGGTTCGAGCAAGACACGGGGACGCCGATCATCCACGACGACGCCATCGACCAGATGGCGGACCTGGACGCCTTCGCCGCCCAGGTGGCGGCCATGGATCTGGTGATTTCCGTCTCCAACACCACCGTTCACGTGTCCGGCGCGATGGGGGTGCCGACGTGGGTGCTGTTGAATACGTTGCCGCTCTGCGTGTGGATGGCCGAGGGCGAGGGCAGCCCCTGGTATCCGTCGATCCGCCTGTTCCGGCAATCGAAAGCCGGCGAATGGGCGGACGTCATCGGGCGGGTCGAAAGTGAACTGAAGGCTTTCGCCGGCAGGTGAGGGCTAATCGTCCTTATTTCTTCTGGTCGCAGCGCAGCATGGCGTCCTTTTCGGCGAACCATTCGGCGGCGTAGTCGGTGTCCTTGTAATCGTCGAAATAAGGCCCGCCGATGGTGTAGTGCAGGTTCGAGACTTCGCCGAGGGGCACCTTTTTGTCATAGCCGACCAGGTGGTTCCAGCGGTGCGGGATGTCGCCGATCAGATGGTCGTCCTCCAGCCACTGAAACCGGTGCAGTTCCAGCCCCGTCGCCGTGTTCACATAGTCCGGCGTCAGCGCCTGGCATTTTTCGTTGTTGAACAGCATGACGCTGGACCAGTTCTTCTTCTCGTACTTGCTCTGCGGCTGGCCCAGGAACTTGGTCGTTTCCTTGGGTACGTGGTCGTGCTTGACCACCTGGACGGCGAAATTGCCGTCGCGCAGCTTCCACAGGTCCGCCATGTCGTCGAGCACCAGCATGTCGCAGTCCATGAACAGCGCCCAGCCCTCATAGTCGCAGAGATGCGGCACCAAAAAACGCGAAAACGAGAACTCCGTCGATTGCAGATTATGGCGCTCGCGGGTCATCACGCCCGACAATTGCGACAGCATCAGCGGCGTGATCGACACCGGCTCGGACGCCCGCGCCTGAATGGAATGAACGAGAACGTGATAGGAGACGGTCTCGACCGTATCGAAACCTATGAACACCCGGATCATGAAGGGGGGGACTCCTTTTGCCGGAGAAGGGTCAATGGTGGGCACGGCTGGGAAGGGAGAAACTAAACCTGAAAACCAATTCGATCAACGCGGTGTTTTGAGATCGATCGCGCCGTCATGTTGGCGCCACTCCACAAAGCCGGCACCGGAAACCCCCTTGTCGCGCGTGGTTGTCCAGGCTTACGCTCCGTTCCGGCCTGCTGGACCGCTTAATGGAGGCAAACCAGATTCAATCGTGGTTGCGGATAGGGACAAAGATCAGGACGGAGGCAGTCCGTGGCTGAAGGCACAGATCCTTGGCGCCATAACCTTGTCCATTGGCATCGTCGTGCTCTCCTGGTTGAACCCCAATTGGCGACCCTCGTCGCTAACGTCACCGTCGGATTCTGAAACCGCGCGGACCGGCTTTGGGCCGGCGAAAGAGGCGAATAAACCGCTTTCCGGCACCCCGGCGGCGATGACGCCGGAACGGATTCGTTTGCTGCTCGATGCGGCGCGCCGGCATGTTAAGACCGGCGATCCGGTCACCGGGGCCCTGCTCGCCCTGCCGACGCTGCCCAGCGATGGTGATGCGCCATCCGATGATGAAAACCTCGCGGCGGCGCATCGCATTCTTTATGAGGCTCATTTCAACCGCCGTGAACGCCTCGTTTTGGCCGGCCATGTGGGTTATGTCCGAAAAGCGGTGTTCAGCCCCGATGGAACGCGCATGGTGACCGCTTCCTCGGACAGGACGGCGCGCTTGTGGCGGGTCCGTGACGGCGCCCTGATCGCCATCCTTGAAGGCCATGACGACATCGTCTGGTCCGCCGCCTTCAGTCCCGACGGCAAGCGGCTGGCTACGGCCTCCTTCGACCGGACGGTGCGGCTTTGGGATGGCGCCGACGGCAGCCGGGAAGACGTCCTTCGCGGCCATCGGGATAAGGTTGTCGCCGTTGCTTTTAGTCCCGATGGGCGGCGCCTGTTGAGCGCCTCCTACGATTTCACCGCGCGCCTTTGGGATGCCGAAAGCGGCGCCGGGATCGCCGTGCTCTCCGGACATGCCGGTAAAATTCTGGGGGCATCCTTCAGCCCCGATGGCAACCGCATTCTGACGGCCTCGGATGACGGGACGGCCCGGCTTTGGAATTCGACAACCACGGAAACGCTCGCCGTCCTGCGAGGCCATGGCGGCGGGGTTGAATCGGCCCGGTTCAGCGCCGATGGCCACCGAGTGGTGACATCCTCCACGGATGGCACGGCGCGGCTGTGGAATGGGGCCACGGGGGCTCCCGGCCCGATCTTGCGGGGCCATGGGGATCAATTGATCTCGGCCCGGTTCAGCCCCGACGGATCAATCGTGGCGACGGCGTCCAGGGACGCCACGGTGCGGCTTTGGAATGCCGAAACGGGCGCCGAGGCCGCCGTTCTTCGCGGCCATCGGTCCTGGGTCAACGACGCCGTATTCAGTCCGGATGGGCGGCAACTGGCGAGCGTTTCGGCGGATTGGCGGCTGCGCCTATGGGATGTCGCCCCCGGCACCCTCGGCCCTGCCGGCGCTGTATGGGGTGGCCACCAGAACGACATCATCGGCGCCGTCTTCAGCCCCGACGGGCGGCGCATCCTGACGGCGTCGGGCGACGGCACCGCCAGGCTTTGGGACGCCGATGGCGCCGTCGAGACAAAGGTTGTCCGCAACTGGAGCGGCAAGTTCGGCGGCACCCCTTACAGCCCGGACGGCCGTTCCGTCGTCCGGCCGGGGGCGGGCAACACGGCGCGTATAACCGATGCCGGGAGCGGCGCTGGGCGGGCCGTTCTCAGCGGTCATTCGGCGCCGGTGACCTCCGCCGTCTTCAGCCCCGACGGACGGCGTATCCTGACCGGCTCCGAAGACGGGACCGCGCGGCTTTGGCAAACCGGCAGCGGGCGCGTGATCGCCGTCATGCGGGGTGCCCGCTCGTCCATCAGGGCTGTCGCCTTCAATGCCGACGGCACCCAGGCGATGGTGCTGTCGAACAACGGCACCCTCAGGCAATACGTTGTCTTCGCAAATTGGCGTGATCTCGCCAAGCATGTCAACGCGGCCATGCCGCGGCGGCTGACCATGAGCCAGCGGCGGCAATACTCGTTGCTATGGGGCAAAGACGAATGAAGGGCTATCGAACGCCATTCCCGTAAAACATATGTACGCCGACTTGACGGGTTTTTACACAGTCCGGACCCATTGCGGACATGGGCGTTGGTTCGAAAAAACCCTTCCGACCATTGCCTTCCGACCATCGCTCCCGCAGGATGGACCCTCGAAAGTGAATCAAATGGGGAATGCCGGTTTATAAACTCTTCTATAAGATCGCCAAGTTCGGCGTCCGGGTATTGGCTCAAAATCCAGAACTCCGGGCCAAGACAGCGAGTTTCGTCAAGGACCGGGTCGTCCCCCAGGCCAAGGCCGGATGGGAGAAGGCCAAGCCCCGGCTCGAACAAGCGAAGGACACCGCGGTGGGCGCGGCGAAGGATGTGGCTGACGTGGCGCGGGCGAATGATCCACGAGAGAATCCAAGGAAGTTCCTATCCGAGGCGTCGCAACGATTGCGCGACCGGGCGAAGCGCTAGAGCATGATGCATTTAGGATGGCTTATGTTTCATGCTCTATCTTATTGATATTACGCAAATTCGTCGTCGCGGATTGATTCAATCTGCTCGGGATTTGCGCTAATCGCGGTTTCGAGGGCAAGCCCTCCCCTATCCACGGAATGTTAAACCAGAATCAGCGCCCGTGGAGAAACCGCTTCCAGGGGTGTCCTGGGCTTTCGTCCCGATGGGCGCGAAACCAAGACTCGAATCAGCGACCCCTCCCGAGTGAAAGCATTTGTCCGTTTTGTCGGACGACACAAATCCTACAAAACAGACATTGTTTTACAAAAAACAAATGTATGCCTTGACTGCTTTATATAGAAATAAATCACCCAGGAGGAGCGCCATGGCCCCGGTTGAAGCTACGAAAGACCGGCGAATCCGTAAGGATGAGCGGATCAATTTCCGTGTATCTTCGGCCATGAAAAGTGTCTTGGTGCGCGCGGCCGAGGTTTCAGGCCGTAGTCTTACGGACTTTATCGCCCACAGCGCTTTTAGCGCGGCGCAAAAGGCAATCGAGGAAGCCGGGCAATTGCAGCTTGCGGAAGAAGACCGGGTTGTTTTCTTGGATGCGCTTTCCAATCCGCCGGCGCCTAACGATGCCTTGAAAGCCGCCGCGGCGCGATACCGTAAACTCGTTGAATGAACGGGGCGGCGACCGCCGTTTTTGAGCCGCTCGGCAAGCATCATGACCGGGCGGTTTTTACATGCGGAAACAGCGATATCGATGCCTACCTTCAAAATCTGGCCACCCAAGATGAGCGCCGCAACCTGGCGCGTGTGTTTGTGTTGGTGGGCAAGGAGTCAAGCCGTATCGCGGGCTTCCATAGCCTTACCAATACAAGGATTGATATTGGCGAGTTGCCGGAGGGACAGGCGCGAAAACTCCCGCACGGGCGGATAATACCGGGAGCATTGATCGGACAACTGGCAAGAAGCCTCGATCAAAAGGGACAAGATATCGGTGAAATCCTGCTGATCGATGCGTTGAAACGAATTGTATATGCCAATGAAATCTCGGCCGTTTATGCGGTCGTCGTTGATGCCATGGATGAAAAGGCCGTGGTTTTTTACCAAAGGTATGGGTTTATAAAGTTTCCTAAAATACACAACCGGCTATTTTTACCCATTGGGACTGCCAGACAGCTTGCGCTTTAAAACTACGAAGCGTTGGTGATTTTCTTCAGCGCCGCTTCGGCCAGGAACGCGGAGCGGTTGGAGCCGGCGGCGGCGGCGGCGGCGTCGATCCTTGCCATCACCGACGGGCGGACGGTGATGGAGTAGCGTTCGACCTTCTCGAACTTGTCCGGCGCGTCGACCACGAGCACGGCGGCGGCCTTGTCTTCGACGGCGGACATGACGACGTCGAGGGCGGTGGGCTCGGGCATGGCCTCGCCGTCTTCGGTCATGCCCAGGGTGTGAAGCGCCAGGACCTCGGGGGCGCGCCGCTTGGCTTCCTCCAGCGTCTCGCCGCCGGTGACGCAGCCTGGAAAGTCGGGGAAGGTGACGCCGAAAGACGAGGTTTTAGTCTTGTGCAGAAGCGCGATGTAGGTGGCCATGATCATTTCCTCCGTTTCCGGTGCCGGAGCTTGACGCCCGACTTCCTCTCAATGTCCCTGATGACCCAGATGTTAACGTCCTTCACCGGGTGCGTTAAGGTCACACGGCCCTTCTTCACCGGGTGCTTGAACTGCTTGTGATCGCCTTGGTGCGCGACCTCATGCCATCCGTCGGCCTGCAACAGTTTTATGATGATCCTGCTTTGCATAGTATATATATTATATATACTATTCTGGTGCAAGTCATTTAAAAAAAACTTGAATAAAATGGTGGGCGCGGCTGGGATTGAACCAGCGACCCCTCCCGTGTGAAGGGAGTGGCCCTTCGCACAACTGGCTGTTTCTCTCTGTTTTGAACAAATCATTTGGCCAAAATAACCCATGTATTTCTGTTTCGTTCACGATTCCTGGGTCAAGCGTACCAGGGAGCACTGTATAAACACTCCCTATCGAACAAGCTCTATGCCGGGGGCGAAGTTGCCCTTTATCCATCTGGCTCGGCCCTCTTTAACCAATTCCTCGCAAGCATCGTAAGCATGGTCGAGATCGGTTTTTTCTGCCCACGGCTTCGGTGTGTGGTAACGGCGTGCCAAGAGGTAGCGCCCGTCATGTACCTCTGCGGCTTTCGCAATTTGCTCTTTGTCCATCTAGCTCTCAAATTAGTACGAACCATATGCGCGCCAGCGGATTAAAACGCCGTCGATGATCGTGGTGCCTTCAACTATTTCCATTCTCTATATCTCCAGGGCGTCCGCCGCGTCGCGTAAATGATCCGGCTGGTAGCGGGCATAGATGCGCTCGGTGACGCTGGTGTTGGAGTGGCCAAGGTACTGGCTGATCTTCGACATCTGTACGCCCTCGCCCGCCATCCAGACGGCGGCGGTATGGCGCAGATCGTGGATGGTGCAATGCGGAATGCCTGATTTTTCGACGGCGCTGTTGAAGGCTTTCTTGATGTCCTTGATCGGCTCGCCCGCGTACTCGATGGCATGATCGGAAAGCGCGGTCTTCCTAGCTTCGCGCAAGACGGTCTCCACCGTCCTGGTCATCGGCACGGTGGCGCGTTTCTTTCCGTTGGGCTTGGCGCCGAGCCATATCTGTTTCACGTCCCAGCGGACCTGCATCCATGTCATTGTCAGCAGGGCTCCCTTGCGGCCCGCCGTGGCGATGGCGAGATGAAGGAATACGATTAAATGATCTATGCCTCTGGCGGCGTCCAGCAGCCTGGCGAACTCGTCCCGGGTCAACCAGCGATCCCGCGGCGCGGGCGCCGGCAGCAGTTCAACAATCGCCGGGGTATTCCTGTCATGCCAGCGGAGCCCGGCGCGAAGAGTGCTGAGTTCTTTGTTGATGGTGCCCGGGACAACGCCGTCGTTCTTTCTCTTCTTTATATAGCGGCGGCAGGATTGGCGCGTCACACCTTCCGGCGTCAAGCCGCCGAAATGCGGATCAAGTCGGTTCCAGGCATACTGGAGGCTGTCTTTGCTGATGGCCTTGGTGTCGGCGAGATAGGCTTCCATGATGTCCTTGATCCGGTTGGTTTTCGGCGCGTTCAAACGCTGCGCAAGGTTGTCTTTCTCCCGCTCGGCAAGCTGACGATTTTCCCTTGTGGCATCGAATCCGGTTGAGAATCTTCGCCGGTCGTTTCCTGTTCCGACCTGCACGGCCCACTTTCCTCGATGTTTGACGATTCGCATTGTTCGAACTCCCTGACGTTTTGTTGCGGTATGCGTATTAAACGCCCGACCCGAAACGCCTTCAAGGTGCCGCTGTTGATAAGATCCCGAATGTGCTGGCCCGAGCATTGCCAGTGATCGGCCAGGGTCTGAACGGTGTAGGGCACCATGGCCTCAATTCCCGAACAAAGTTACAAGAACGCCAGCCACAATCCCGGCCGCGCCGCCGCTGAGGACCCAGGAAAGAATCCAGGCGCGGCGCGTTTTGTTGTCGTTGGTGGGAGTCATGCTTCCAGCCCCAAGACGCCGGCCAGTACCTTGTCCTTCTGGCTCGGCTTCTTTTTCCTTAGCCCATTTGAGTCCTGGATGCGCTTTGTCTTGGCCCGGGCACTGTTTTCCTTGTTGGACTTAAAGATGTGGTGCCGGTTCTTGAGGGCCTGCAAGTTTTCCGGTTCGTCTTTTCCGCCCATATGGAGGGACAAAATATGGTCCCAGCGAATGTCGGAAAGGCCGTCGAATTTCTCCTTGCAGGGACAGGCGCATCGGCGGTTCTGGCGGTTCAGAATCCTTTCGTAGACAGCAGGCGAGAATTTCTTACGTGGGGTCATAAGGAGACTCCATCTTTGGCGCCCAACTTATTTGGGCGGGCAAATTCCCCATGGAGATTTTCGATGGCTTGGTTGTAGGCTCGGGCAGCGTCTTCTTTGCTCTCGAAGAGGCCAATATGAATGTGCTTGCCTTCAATATAGGCCTGCGCGGCCCATTTCCTACGCTGACGATGCCAAGTAACCCCCTTGAACCCACTGGTGTTATTTTTTTGGGCTGGGGTGTTGTGCATGTTTTCGACCTGTGTTGCAGGACGCAGGTTATCAAATTTGTTGTTGCTCGGATTTCCGTCCCGGTGGTCAATCCCCGCTTCAGGCCACTTCCCCTGTAAATAAAGCCACGCTAGGCGGTGCGCATAGTACGCCTGGTTATCAATGACGATTTTTATGTAACCCCCCGCGATTTGACAGCCTGCTTTCGTGCCTGCATATCTACCGTTCCACTGGGGGCGCGCATTCTTCCGAAAGCGCCATCTAAAAATGCCCGTTTCCGGGAAATAATCTAAAAGTTTGCGCAGTTCGGTTTGTGTAATCATCTTTAAGCTGCCAGCCCCGCATTGTCTTTCAATTTGCTTGACGTCACGCCGATCATTGCCGCCGCCTCGTTCAAAACATCATCTTTCGACGCCTGAAACCGCTTCTTTTTCATGGCCCGCATTGATTGGCTTTCGGCCGTCCAAATGGTAACGACGCTGTCCTTAACCTGAACGAGGGAAAACGGGTCTACGGATTCAGCGAACACCGCGAGTTTGCGGGCTTCGTCTCGGTTGGCCGCAACGATGGTGCGCTCGTGTCGGTATCCCGTCTTGATTAAAAGCCATTTGCGAAAGTGTTTAGCTGAAGCAAATAAGCCAGACTGCTCTATCGGCAGATTCAGCCACGCCTCGTTGACACATGCGAAAAAATGATTATGGGAATTGGTCGACCGTTCTTCAAACGGCGCCAGCCGGTAGGATTCGCCGACGACGTACTGACGGTCGGCCGAACGCCCGTTGACCGGCACCATGGCCTCGCCATCAAAAACAAAAACTAGCGGATAAATTTCGTTCATATCTGGCCTATGACGCTTTGAGCAAGGCGGGCGCTGTCGGGGTCGGTGGAAAAATTGGCGATTTCCTCCAGGGCTCCCCGCATCTTTTCCATGATGGGCTCGACAATCTCTATGGACCGTGCCTTGCCGGGGCGCCGGGTTATGAAGCCCTGGTCATCAAGGGCAGCCACGAGATCAAAAACCCGTTGGGTGCTGGTTTCGTTGAGGCCGGCGCCGATCTCCCGGATTGAGGGCGAGAACCCATGTTCCGCGATAAAACCCCGGATGATTTCGAGGCAATCTTTCTGGCTGGGGGTCACGCCGCTTGCTCCTTGAGTTTGAGGTAAACCGCGAGCGTGGCGATCACGTCGCCCATGGCGTCGTGGGCATCAACCATCGCCTTACCGATGAAATGTTCATAGGCCTCGGACAGCTTCGGCACCTTAAATCCACGTCGACCCGCCGCTATCATTTTGTCGGTCGGGGGCAATTCCAGTATCGGCTTAGATTTATTCATGGTGCAGTAGGTTTGCCCTGCCTTCCAATCATCTGGGGCCAAGCCAAACCCTTGCGCGCCTGGGCGCTTCATTTCGATCCGCACCATGCGCTCGTCAAACGATTGTCCGTGGCCGATGCGAAGGTCGGCGCAACGCCAAAGCCCGAAAAACACCGTGAGGGCATCGACAATCGGGACGCCGCAGGCAGACGCCTGCTCGGTGGTGATCCCGTGTATCTCGGTAGCTTCTTTAGGAATGGTGAACCCATCAGGACGAATCAGCAGGTCCATGGACGCTTGCTTGCTGCCGTCGCCGTCGGTCAACAACGCCGCTAGTTGAACAATGCGTGGCTGATCGGGATGCTCTGAAGGCTCGCCCCAGAGCGGCAGGCCCGTGGTCTCCGTGTCGTAAATGATGATCATGTTAAAGCCTCGTATCTTCGTATATCCGAACACCCTTGAGTTCGCGTCCGCCGGCGTCGACGAAAGAGCGCACGGCTTGGTCAAGGGCCTTTGCCGGGATGTGCTCACGCAGCGCTTCAAGATCGAGGGTGGCCCGGTCCAGGTCCGAAAAGTTCCAGAACTGCTTGAGCGTCGTCATGCCGCCATGCTCTCCGCGCGTCCGGCCCATTTCGGCAGGCTTGGCGGCGGCGACCTTGGCGGCTTTTTCGGCGACGAGTCTGGCCGCCTCGGCGGCTTCCTCGGCTTCGACAGCCGCCTGTAAATCTTTTTCCTCCCGGAGCTTCGCGGCTTGTTCCTCTGCTTCGCGTTGCAGGCGCTCTTGTTCTTCACGCGCCAGCCGGGCCGCCTCTTCGCGCGCCTTCCTTTCCTTTGCGGCTTTGTCGTCGGCAAACTTCTTGCGAGCGGCATTGAGTTTTAGCTTGCCGGTTTCGATGTCGTCGATCAGCGAATGCCAAAATCCGTCCACCGTGCGGCCGCCGGACAGGTAGGGTTCCTTTTCGTCGGCGTGTACGGCCTTGGCGCGTTTAAGAAACTTGTCGATTTGTTTCTGCACGAAATCGGCCATTATGCCGGCGGTTTTTTCATCTTCGATAGCTTCGGGCGCCCGGTCGATGCCGCCGAGAAGTTCATCGCGGCGAGAAATCAAGTCAGCATGATCCGTACGGAGACGATCCAAGAGCGGGTTGGCATCGGCCGGCGGCTGGTTGGCGCCGATCTCTAGCCTCGGATCAACTTGAGCTGCGTCGTTCATCGGGAATTCCTTTTCTATTAAAAGAGGGGCGCCGACTTGTCGGGATCGTCCAGCATTGGCGCCGGGGGGGAATTGGTGGCGCCGGTCGGGTTGACTTCATCGTCACCTGCCAACGCCTCTAGGGCTGCAACCTTGTTGTCCAGTTCGCCAATAAACCCAATAACCAGTTCTTCCAGGTCCTTGATCCGCCCTTCGTCGCGCTCCACCCGGTTGACGAACAGTTGAAGGTTCGCCGGCATCCGGGGGTCGAAGGAAACGAAGTCGCACCAGTCCCGGCCCGAACAGGCCAGGCCCCATTGCATCTGCGTGATGTATTTCTTGGGGATCTTCCCGGTCAAAAGCGTGTCGATGTGGGTGGCGGTATTCGGGCATTTGATCTGAACCTCGCCGTCCTTGCCGACGAAGCCATCCGGTGATGCGCCTGCCTCTTTAATGTCCGGGTGAACGACGAAGCCGATTTCCTTGACCTCGGCATCGGTGAAAAACTCATACGCCGCACGGGCCTGGGGCTCGGTATCGGTTCCCCACTGCATGGCTGCATTTGAAAACGAGGCGGCGGTGGCGCCGGTCATCCGTTCGGCGATCAGTTCGGCCATGTAGTAGCCTCGGCTGGCGCCCCAACCGGATTTTGTTTCGGCCACTACATCGGCAACGCGGGACGCCGTGACCTTGCCGCACCGGGCGGCGAACCATTCGGGAGACCCCTGGATCAGTTCTTCGGTCATTGGGCTTTCCTTTTCTTCTTAAGCGCGGCCTTGGCCTCGTCAAACTTATCGGCGGGGATTTCATCCAGGGTTTTGACGCCGAGGTATTTGAGGAACGAGCGGTTGGATTTCGGATTATCGGCCCCGATTTCCTTAATCAGCGCGATCAATTCCTCCTTTTGGTCGGCATAGATGAACTCCGTCACAGGGCCCCCGTCGTTGTCCTGGTCCTGGGTCGCTAACCCGGTAGCCGCCAAGAGGGTGTATCTCTCCAAATACGTCACGGTGGAGGCGATTTGCTGGATTCGGTTCTTGGAGCCGGAATCATCGGGCGGGGATTGCAGGGATACCCGCTCGGAATGCCCGAGCACGTGGGTCAAAATGCACGTCACCTTGACCGGGCCGCTGACGTTTTCAGACTGCTCAAGGTCCCATGTGTGCGACAACCCCTGTTCGGCCAGCGCCTTGCCAACCACGTCACACACCTGATCCAGGGTCGCATGATCGTATTCGGTCTTGCCCTCGCCTCTTCCGAAAGAAACCGTCTTGTTCTTGGTGATCTGCGGCGGGTCGGCCTTGAAGGCGTTGAGCGCGACAACGAAAGCCTTCTTGGCTTCGGTCTTTTCCCACTGGGTCTTGACATCGAGAAGTTCCCGAAGCTTTGCGACATCAAAGTCGGGTTCCATTGTGGCTTTTTCGATTAGCCGCATGAGCGCATCTATGCCCGGCTCCACTGCGGGCGGCAATGTCCCGGCCTTGGCGACGGCGGTTGATCTACCAAACATCATTTTCCTCCTTCATTGGGATTGAGGGGAACCGGCGGTTGGGCAATTCCACAACCTTCTTCCCGGATAAGGGCCGGATGCCGAACAGCCAGCGGAAAAAGCGGCGGATCATGCCGCTTCGACCTCTTGTTCCTTGGGCTCGAACAGCTTGGCCTCGGGGCCGCAGTCGTCGGTTCCCCGCATGGCAAGGCAGGCCCAGGGGTTGGCCGTGCCGGTGACGGGGTTGAGCCTAGCGGCCTTTTCATGGCCGCAAACAGCAGAGGCCGCAAACCCGCTGCCCTGTATGCGAATGTGCCGACAGTCCTTGCAGAATTTCATCGCTTTATCTCCATGATGGGATCGTCGGGGGCGGGCCGGGGCGTCCCCCGGCTTGGGGAGGAAATTCTGGCATCACAGCCTTCCATGCCTTGTCGGCTCGGGCTTTGACCGCTGTGGTCGCCTTCATCGCCGCCGCCCCCTTCCCCTCTCGGGAAATCCGGGTGGCGCTCCCTCAGACTGCCATCCTCTCTGGTAGGCACATCCTCCGGTGAAGGGGGATGTTGCGGCTCCAAGGGAGCGCCATGGATCATGTTGATAAGCTTTTCCTTCGTCGCCTCGTGGGCCTCCGTGAACCCGGCGTCGGGGTTGTTCCTTAAATAATCAACTACACCGTCAAGGAGCATTTCGTTGTCGAACTCGCGGCTCATGACGCTTCATCCGGTTCGGGTTGAGGAAGGGAATGGCCTTGGCACGATCCCATCGGCTCGGCCATCTTCTCGGAGGTTTCCTTTTCGGCCAGGAAAGCCGCCTTCATCGGGTGCATCCCCTCGCGGATGTGTTTGAAATTGCGCTCCAAGAAATAATTAAGCGGTTCGATCATGCGGCTTGATCCTCTTCCGGCAGGTCGGCTATCTCCGCCTCCAGGACTTCGGCCAGCTCAAGTAGTTGGCTTCGGTGCATGACGATCCTCAGTTCGCCGTCCTTTATGGTTGCCCACTCGCACGAGAACGGAACCTCGAACCCAGGCAGGATGTGAACGTCTAGGAGGCGGAATGTCTGAGCCATCACCCTTCCCCTGCTCTAGATGCGCGGAGGTCTTCAAGCGCCTCCCTCAACGCCTTGTTGCTGGCCTTGAGGCGGGTAACTTCCACATCGAGGGTATTAATCAGTATTTCAAAGTTTTCCTTGTCCTCCTTGAGCCGAACTATCTCATCCAACTGGGCCTTGATGGTGGCTTGGAGTTGAGAAGTGGATTCCTTGAGGGTGTCGCGTTCAGCTGCAAGCCTATGGTTGGCATCAGTGAGAGATTTAACTTTTGCTTTCCACCTATCCCGCTCGGCTGCTGTCTCGGGGGCGGCGGCTTTGTGGATAGCGCTAGCAATGTGGTTTAGAAGGTCTTGTTCTTCCTCCGTTGGCGGCGTATGGACAAACCACCCTATAGCGTCCAATGCTTGCGTATGCCCTTCAACGACGCCAGAACCCTCCGCGTCTTGCGAAGCATTGGTTCGTGAACTATCGGGTTTGGCGGTCATTCTTTCCCTTCCTTCCTTGGCCCCGGCGCCGAGTATCCTGGGGAGGGGCGCCGGGGCCGGGGCGGTCACCCATGAGCGGGTGATGTAAATGCTTGGTTCGACGGCGCCGTCGCCGTGGCGGCCCCAGTGGTCTTTGAAAGCAAATCGAGCAGGCAACCAACATCCAACCGCCGGATGATGTCTTTCGCCTCTTGAAGAGAGTCCCGACTTTCCTGGGTGCGCCTAATGACGTAATCGCGCAGTTCCAGAGTGGCGTCGAAATGTTCGGGTCGAGCGGTAAAAATTGAAATCCACAATGAGTTTTTACCGCCGTGAACAGAAATGCAGATGGCTCGCGGCAACTCCCCGAGGGACGCGCGATATTCCCCTGGAATGCTGACGAACCGTTTGAGTTCCGCCTCGGAAATGGGATCACTCATGTATTGCGTGATCCCCTGCATAACGAACCGAAGTTCGCTAGTGCGCCGATCGCCAATCGACCACCGCTCTGACGGTTCAAGACGGATAACCTCTTCCGCGAGTTCCCGTTTGCGGTAGGGTTCGTGAGAAAAAGCCCGACCATCCACAATCAGCTTGATGGTTTTTTTGAGCGGGAGGCTATCCATTTTGTGACCTCCAGATGCGGTCCAGCCGCTCCAGCCAGGAAGCCGCCTTGGCGACCTCACCGTGTTGATTGAAATCTTTTAGGTGCCAGTCCCGGGCGCCGCCAAGCCACTCGCCAGGCGTCACGTTCATGCCGGCGATGTGGTTGATGGCCTCCTCGGCGCGGTAAATAAGCGCCCTGAGTTCTTTTGCCGCCACCTCTTCCTTCTCGGTGGCGCCGAAATAAATCTTGCCATTGCTAGCGACGACAGGGTGGCCTTCGGTGCGGGCTATCTCGCGGGCTTCCTTCGCGGTGGGGAGGGGTTGATCTTTTGCTTTAGCGTTTTCGATCTGGGCGGTCACATCTTTCTTTAGCCGCCGTACGTCACGTTGGGAGGTGGTTGGGTTCTCAAGAACGTGGGTAACAACTTCTTCGG
>JADFMB010000048.1 GCA_022564115.1 Pseudomonadota bacterium | reverse complement strand
GGTGGCGTTCTTTTCCGTATAAGCGGCCCCGGGCAGGATGACGTCGGCCCGGCGCGCGCCCCGGTCGCCGTGGTGGCCCTGATAGATGACGAAGGCGTCGCCGAGGCGGTCGGTATCGATCTCGTCGGCGCCGAGCAAATAGACGACTTCGATGCCGCCGTCGCCGGCGCCATCGAGAATGCCCGAGGTGTCGCGCCCTCCTTTTCCGGGGACAAAGCCCAGGTCCAACCCGCCGACCCGGGCGGCGGCGGTGTGCAGCACGTTGAAACCGTTCCATCCCGATTGGGCGTCGATCATGCCGCGGCCTTCGGCGATCCTGCGGGCAAGGCCAAGAATCTCGGCCCCGTCGTCCCGGGCGAGCGCCCCCTGGCCCAGAATCAACATCGGCCTTTCGGCCGCTTTCAGGACCTTGGCGAAGTCATGGTGGCCACTGGCGATGGATTTCAGGGCACCCGCGTCGGAACCCAGGTGCCGGTAATCGTAAGTCAGGTCTTCGCCGGGTCCGACGGCGGCAACGGAGAACCCGCCCATCGTCCAGCGCTTGCGCAGCCGGGCATTCAATACCGGGGCTTCGAGGCGCGGGTTGGTGCCGATCAAAAGGCAGGCGTCGGCCTGTTCGATGCCCTGGATGGTGGTGTTGAACAGGTAGCCTGAGCGGCAGGACGGATCCAGCTTGGCGCCGTCCTGGCGGCAATCCGTGTTGGGCGAGCCGAGCGCCGTCATCAGGTCCTTCAGCGCCATCATCGATTCACAATCGGCCATGTCGCCGGCGATGGCGGCGATGCGGCCGCCGTCCACGGTCTTGATCCTTTCGGCGATGGCGGTGAAGGCGTCGTCCCAGGAAACCGGCATCAACTTTCCGTCCTGGCGCACATAGGGCCGGTCGATCCGTTGCCGCCGGAGCCCGTCACAGGCAAAGCGGGTCTTGTCGGAAATCCATTCCTCGTTCACGTCCTCGTTCAGGCGCGGCAGAATTCGCATCACTTCCGAGCCGCGGGTATCGACTCGGATGGCCGAGCCGACGGCGTCCATGGTGTCGATGGACTCGGTCTTTTCCAACTCCCACGACCGGGCCGCATAGGCATAAGGCCCCGACGTCAGCGCCCCCACCGGGCACAGGTCGATCATGTTGCCGGACAGTTCCGACGTCAGCGCCATTTCGACGTAGGTGCCGACTTCCATGCTTTCGCCCCGCCCGGTGGCGCCCAGTTCCGGCACCCCGGCGATCTCGGTGGCGAAGCGGATACACCGCGTGCAATGGATACACCGCGTCATGATGGTCTTGATCAGGGGGCCGAAGTCCTTGTTTTCGACGGCGCGCTTGTTTTCCTGGTAGCGGCTGCGGTCGAGCCCGTACCCCATGGCTTGATCCTGGAGGTCGCATTCGCCGCCCTGGTCGCAGATCGGGCAGTCGAGCGGATGGTTGATGAGCAGGAATTCCATCACCCCCTTGCGCATTTTCCGGACTTCCGGGGTGTCGGTAAGGATGACCATGCCATCGGCCACCGGCATGGCGCACGACGCAATGGGCTTGGGCGATCTTTCCATTTCGACCAGGCACATGCGGCAGTTGCCGGCGATGGAAAGCCGTTCGTGATAACAGAAACGGGGGATTTCGATCCCCGCCTGCTCGCAGGCCTGCAACACCGTCAATCCGGGTTCGACTTCGATTTCCGTGCCGTCGATGGTCAGTTTGGGCATCTTCGTTAATCCGTTTCCGTTCCGCTTTCAGGCGGCCTCGGTGTCCGCCGCCCGGCGGTCGGCGATTCGTTGTTCCAATTGCGGGCGGAAGTGCCGCAACAAGCCCTGGATCGGCCACGCCGCCGCATCGCCCAGCGCGCAGATGGTGTGGCCTTCGACTTGTCGCGTGACTTCCTCCAGAAGGTCGATTTCCTCGATGCGGGCGTCGCCGGCGGCCAGGCGCTCCATCATCCGCCACATCCAGCCGGTGCCTTCGCGGCACGGCGTGCATTGGCCGCAGCTTTCGTGCATGTAGAAGCGCGACAGCCGGCTGATGGCGCGCACCAGATCGGTGGTTTTATCCATGACCATGACCGCCGCCGTGCCGAGCCCTGATTTGACCTCGGCCAAGGAATCGAAATCCATGTGCACGGTGTCGCAGATATCCTTCGGCAGCATCGGCACCGAGGAACCGCCGGGGATGACGGCCTGCAGGTTGTCCCAGCCGCCGCGCACGCCGCCGGCGTGTTTTTCGATCAGTTCCTTCAGCGGCACCCCCATTTCCTCTTCCACCGTGCACGGCTGGTTGACGTGGCCGGAAATGTTGAAAAGCTTGGTCCCGGTGTTGTGGGGTTTGCCCAGGTCGGCGAACCATTCGGCGCCGCGGCGCAGGATCGTCGGCGTGACGGCGATGGATTCGACGTTGTTGACCGTCGTCGGGCAACCATAGAGGCCGACGTTGGCGGGGAACGGCGGTTTCAGGCGCGGCTGGCCTTTCTTGCCCTCCAGGCTTTCGATCAGGGCCGATTCCTCGCCGCAGATGTAGGCCCCCATGCCCCGGTGGATGGTGAAATCGAACTTGTAGCCTGACTTGCACGCGTCCTCGCCGATCAGGCCGGCGTCGTAGGCTTCGTCGACGGCCCGTTGCAAGGCCTCGGTCTCACGGAAAAACTCGCCCCGGACGTAGCAGTAGGCGGCATGGGCGCCGATGGCGAACGAGGCCACCAATGCCCCTTCGATCAGCTTGTGGGGTTCGTTGCGCAGAATCTCTCGGTCCTTGCAGGTGCCGGGCTCGCCCTCGTCGGCGTTGATGACAAGGTAATGGGGCCTTTCCGTGACCTCCTTGGGCATGAACGACCATTTCATGCCGGTCCCGAAGCCGGCGCCGCCGCGCCCGCGCAGGCCCGATTCCTTGATCTCGTTGATGATCTTTTCGCGCCCCTTGGCTAGAATCGATTTCGTCTTCGACCAGTCGCCGAGCTTCTTGGCGCCCTTGAGGCTGGTGTCCCTGAGGCCGTAGATGTTGGTGAAGATGCGGTCCTTGTCGTGCAGCATGGTTATTTCCCGTTCCCCTTCTCCGCCTCTTGTTTGGTCCCTGTCCGGGCCTCGGGGCCGGGGGTGTCCCCCGAACCCCCTGGGCCCGTCCCCGCCTCTTGCAGCAGCACCGTCAGGCCGCCAGCCGGCTCGCAGGTGTGGCGGCCCGTTTGTGAGCCCGGTTTGGGGGTTTCGCCGGCCTTCAGCGCGTCAAGGATTTTCTCGGTGAAGACGGAATCCAGATCCTCGTAATAATCGTCGCCGATCTGCATCATCGGCGCGTTGACGCAGGCGCCAAGGCATTCGACCTCGGAAAGGGTGAACATGCCGTCCTCGGTGGTCATGCCGAAATCGATGCCGAGGAATTTCCTGCAGGCGCCGACGACGGCGTCCGAACCTTGAAGCCAGCAAGGCAGGTTGGTGCACACCTGAATGTGATGCTTGCCGACCGGTTTCAGGTTGTACATGGTGTAGAAGGTGGCGACCTCGTAAACCCGGATCGGCGGCATATCCAACATCCCGGCGACGGTGTCCATGGCCGCTTTCGGCAACCAGCCGCCGCTTTGGCGTTGCGCCAGGTCGAGAAGCGGCATCACGGCGCTGGATTGCCAGCCTTCGGGGTACTTGGCGATGAACGAATCAGCCAATTTCAGGTTGCCGGCATCGAACCCGAAGGTTTCGGGCTGGTTGATGTCTTGAGGGGACGCGGTCATCGGTCGATTTCCCCGAACACGACATCGAGCGAGCCGATATTGGCCACCACATCGGCCAGCATGTGGCCCTTGGACAGAAGCTCCATCGCTTGCAGGTGGGCGAAGCCCGGGGCGCGTATCTTGCAGCGGTAGGGTTTGTTGGTGCCGTCGGAAATGAGATAAACGGCGAATTCGCCTTTTGGCGCCTCGACCGCGGTGTAGGTTTCGCCGGCCGGAACGTGATAGCCCTCGGTGTAGAGCTTGAAGTGGTGAATCAGCGCCTCCATGGAATTCTTCATGTCGGCCCGGCGCGGCGGCGTTATCTTGCGGTCATCGGATTTGCATGGGCCGCCCGGCATGTCGCCGAGGCATTGATCGATGATCCGCAGGCTTTGGCGCAATTCGTGGATGCGGATCAGATAACGGTCGTAACAATCGCCGTGCTTGCCGATGGGAATGTCGAAATCGAAGCGCTCGTAGCCGTCGTAGGGCTGGGCCTTGCGCAGGTCCCACGGAACGCCGGCGGCGCGGAGGTTGGGGCCGGTGAAACCCCAATCGAAACATTCATCGGCGGTAATGACGCCGATATCCACGGTTCGTTGCTTGAAGATCCGGTTTTCGGTCAGCAGGGTTTCGCAATCATCGATCAGCTTGGGGAAGGTTGCCGCCCAGGCCCCGATATCATCGAGCAATTCGGGTGGCACGTCGAAGGCGACGCCGCCGGGCCGGAAATAGTTCATATGCATGCGCGCGCCCGAGGCGCGCTCGCAAAATTCCAT
Organism: Pseudomonadota bacterium; assembly: GCA_022564115.1. Lineage (GTDB taxonomy): Bacteria > Pseudomonadota > Alphaproteobacteria > Rhodospirillales > Casp-alpha2 > Casp-alpha2. Next base: position 11,775 of record JADFMB010000048.1, on the reverse strand, counting down.
CAGTTTTTCGCGTTCCTCGAACATCCACAGCATCGGCGTCATGGCGCCGGTATCCATGGCGAAGGTACAGACCGAAAAGATGTGGTTGAGAACCCTGCCTATTTCGGCGAATAGCACTCTCAGGGCCTGGCCCCGGGGCGGTACCTCGAGGCCCAGCAGTTTCTCCACCGCGAGGGCAAAGGCGTGCTCCTGGTTTTGCGGCGAGACGTAATCGAGGCGGTCGAAATAGGGAACCGCCTGCAAATAGTTCTTGTGTTCGATCAACTTTTCCGTGCCCCGGTGCAAAAGCCCGATATGGGGGTCGGCCCGTTCGATGATCTCGCCGTCCATTTCCAGAACCAGACGCAGCACCCCGTGGGCCGACGGGTGCTGCGGGCCGAAGTTAAGATTGAAATTCCTGATTTGGGTTTCGGCCATCAGGCGTTCTTTTTCCTGTCGCGGGCTTCGGCGTCGTCGTTATCGTCTTCGCCGCCGCCCGTTTCCCCAACTTTTTTCGTCCCTGTCCGGGCTCCGCCCGTCCCCGCCTCTTCGCCGGCCAACTCGGGATCTCCGGCCTTTTCGTCCCCCGGCAGCATCCTTTGGACGCCTTCCCAGGGGCTGAGGAAATCGAAATCCCGGTATTCCTGGGTCAATTTCACCGGCTCGTAGACGACCCGCTTCTGTTCGTCGTCATAGCGCAACTCGACGTAGCCGGTCAGCGGAAAGTCCTTGCGCAGCGGGTGGCCCTCGAACCCGTAATCGGTCAGGATGCGGCGCAGGTCGGGGTGTTCGGAGAAATAAATCCCGTACATATCCCAGGCTTCGCGCTCCCACCAGTTGGCGGCGCTGAAGACGCTGGTCACCGAGGGCACCGGCGTTTCCTCGTCGGTCCGGATTTTGACCCGGACGCGATTGTTGTGGACCAGACTCAACAGGTTGTAGACGACTTCGAACCGGGGCGAGCGGTCTGGGTAATCGACGCCGCAAATATCGACAAGTTGCTTGAACTGGCAGCTGACGTCGTCACGCAGGAAGTGGATCACCTTGATGATCCCTTCGGCCTTGGCCGAAAGGATCAGCTCACCAAGCTTGATTTCGTTTTCCTCCACCTCATCGGGCAGGTGGCCGACGATGTATTCGCCGAGGTCTTGAAGGGCCAGGTCCATGATTCACCCTACCGGTTAATAGCAGCCGATGCGGCGCCGGGGCGCCGATCAACGCCAGAGCATTCCGGTTCTTTTGATCTTTTTTTGCAGTTGCAGAATTCCGTAAATGAGGGCTTCGGCGGTGGGCGGGCATCCGGGAACGTAAATATCGACCGGGACAACCCGGTCGCATCCCCGGACCACCGAATACGAATAATGATAATACCCACCGGCGTTGGCGCACGAGCCCATGGATATCACGTACCGGGGCTCGGCCATTTGGTCATAGACCTTACGGAAAGCCGGCGCCATTTTGTTGGTCAGCGTTCCGGCGACGATGATGACGTCCGATTGCCTAGGACTGGGCCGGGGCACGACGCCGAAGCGGTCGAGGTCATAGCGCGAGCAATAGGAATGGATCATTTCCACGGCGCAACACGCCAGCCCGAAGGTCATCGGCCAAAGGGAGCCAGAACGCGCCCAGTTGACCAGCCTGTCGACGTTGGCGAGGAGGAATCCCTTGTCCTGCAATTCGTCCGTCATCTGCTGGAGAAGGGCTTCTTGTTCGGTGCCGGAGGGTAAAGGCGCGGCATCGCCAGCAAGGGGATTGATTGTCACTCCCATTCCAAGGCTCCCTTTCTCCATTCATATATGAATCCGATGGTCAGAATTGTAAGAAAAATCATCATCGACCAGTAACCGAAGACACCGATTTTCCCGAGCGACACCGCCCACGGGAACAGGAACGCGACTTCGAGGTCGAAAATGATGAAAAGGATCGCCACAAGATAGAACCGGACGTCGAATTTGTGGCGCGCATCGTCGAAAGGATCGAATCCGCATTCATAGGTAGACGTTTTGGCCACATCGGGCTTCTGGGTGGCGATAATATAAGACCCGCCGACCGCAATCCCAGCGATGGCGATGGCGATACCGATAAAGATGAGAATAGGCAGATATTCGACGAGCAATGAATCCACGGCAGCCTTCCGAATTACGGCCTGGGAGGGCGAGGGCTTGCGGCGTTCCAGGGCCTATAAAATGCCTGACTTTCAGTCCTTTAGCAACCTTTCCCGGGGTTTTTTATTGCCGCCGCGCGCCAATGCCGCGTTTTCGAATGGCCTTGCGCGGGGCCCGGGGGACTTGTAGCCTTCGGCCCATGGAAACCCCTTTAATCATTGGATAAAATAATGGCTTCTGACAGTCCCCAAAGCGGCGACGGGGTTCGCCAGGTCGCGCTTCACGTCAATTTCAACGATCCCGAACGCCTGAATTACGTGCTCAACAACGCCGAAAACCTTTATGAGCACTACAACCAGAAAGGGATGAAGATCGAAATCCGAATCATCGCCCATGGCCCGGGCCTGCATATGTTTCGCGACGACACCTCGCCGGTGAAGGAACGGGTGTCCAAACTCGCCGCCTCTCAAGAGGGCTTGAGCTTCTATGCTTGTTCCAACACCAAGGAAAGAATGGAAAAGGCGGAAGGGAAAACGCTAACGATCATGGACGAGGCGACCATGGGTTCCTCTGGCATTGCCGACCTGATCGAATTGCAGCTACAAGGGTGGAACTACATCAAGCCCTGAGGGCCGGCCAAATCCCGGATTCGTTTATCGAAAAGCCCCCTCGGCAACCGGTCCAAGGGGGCAATCTTCTGGAAAAATGGCGGGAGTGACGGGACTTGAACCCGCGGCCTCCGGCGTGACAGGCCGGCGCTCTAACCAATCTGAGCTACACCCCCGATGATTGTCCCGGCCCGCCTTGTGGGGGTCCCTGGGGGAATCCCCTGGGGGATCTTCCGGGCCGGGGTGCATCGTATCCACCCCCGAGGGGGTGTCAACAGCTATCGCGGCCAGTCCACAACCGTAAAGTGGTGGGCGGTGACGGGCTCGAACCGCCGACCTACTGGATGTAAACCAGTCGCTCTCCCAACTGAGCTAACCGCCCCCCCCGGGACCAAAACCGGACCGCAATCGGAACCCGGGAAATGGCCGGGATATCCGATGAAAAATACAGGCCTTGGGCGGGGAAATACAAGCCCCGGGCTTGCCTGGGGCAAAACAATACCGGCTGCGCCTAAGGCACAGCCGGTACTGAATTCAAAATTGGAACGGCTTAGTTGACCGCAGCCTTCAATGCCTTGCCGGACTTAAACTTGGGCACATTGGTGGCAGCAATTTGAATTCGCTCACCCGTCCGCGGATTGCGGCCCGTGGTGGCCTTGCGGTGCGAAACGCTAAAGGTTCCGAAGCCAACGAGTCGAACTTCCGTGCCCCCTGAAAGGGCGGAAGTGATCGATGCTACGACGCCGTCAACGGCTTTGGCGGAATCGGCCTTCGATAAACCAGTGCGGCTCGCCACTGCGGCGACAAGATCATTTTTGTTCAATGGAAAGCCCCCTCTATTAGATAGTGTGTGGTCGGGATGGATCGTTAAAGCGGACACTCAAACTTCTAGTCATGCCCGCGAAACCCGTTGATAGCCGGGAGTTTACTGACTCCAAGTCAACGGCGTCAATTACCGAGGCGCAGTTTTCCCTAGTTTATTGCCGTTTTTCCGGTCTTATTCCGGCACCACGTTGAAAAAATAGAATGAATCACTCATCCCCGAAGGGCGCAACTTTTCCGATGAGACAGAAAAAGTGTAGGAAATTCCGGCATTCCGCGTCGATTCGCCGACTCAACGGCGAATCGGACAGGTCCTTCACGCACCTTTGGATTGGCGGGAAAACCCTATTGCGGCGGTAAATCGGCGGGGGGAAATCAGTGGGTAACGATGCCCGTGCCGTCGTCGTCCCCGTCGCCACCACCGGAAGCAAGAGAACTGGCTTCGAGATCCGCTTCCTCGCCCCATTCCTGCGCCGTCAGCGGTTTCGTCAGGGCATGCTCAAGAACCTCCTCGACGACGGCGACGGGTATGATCTTCAAGGCCCGTTTGACGTTATCGGGAATTTCGGCAAGGTCCTTTTCGTTTTCCTTCGGCATCAGCACCGTCTTGATGCCGCCTCTGAGCGCCGCCAACAGCTTCTCTTTCAAGCCGCCGATGGGCAGCACCCGGCCCCGAAGGGTCACTTCGCCGGTCATGGCAACATCTTTTTTAACCTTGATTCCGGTCATAACGGAAACGATGGACGTAACCATGGCGACGCCGGCGGATGGCCCGTCCTTGGGCGTTGCGCCCTCGGGTACGTGGACGTGGATGTCATTTTTCACGAACAGGGTCGGATGGATGCCGAACTGCCGGGCCCGGGACTGGACATAGGATTTGGCCGCCTGGATGGATTCGGTCATCACGTCGCCCAGTTTGCCGGTAATGGTCATCTTGCCCTTGCCCGGCACGATAACGGATTCGATGGAGAGCAGTTCGCCGCCGACCTCGGTCCAGGCCAGACCGGTGGTGACGCCGACCAGGTCGTCAAGTTCGATCTCGCCGAAACGGTATTTGCGCACACCGGCCCATTTGTTCAAATTCTTCCGGGTCACGGCGACGGTCATTTCCTTGGCCTTGGCCTTGGCCTTGGCCTTGGCCTTATCCTTGGCCTTATCCTTGGCCTTATCCTTGGCCTTGGCATTATCTATCAAGATTTCCTTGACCGCCTTGCGGGCCAGGTTGGCGATTTCACGTTCCAGGTTGCGGACCCCCGCTTCGCGGGTGTAGTAGCGGATCAGTTCGCGAAGGGCGGTATCGGAAATCGTCCATTCGTTCTTTTTCAGCCCGTGTTTTTTGATTTGCTTCGGAATCAGGTGCTGGTGGGCGATTTCGACCTTTTCGTCCTCGGTGTAGCCGGACAGGCGAATGATTTCCATCCGGTCCAGCAGCGCCGGCGGCATGTTCAAGGTATTGGCGGTGGTGATGAAAAACACGTCCGAAAGGTCGTAGTCGACCTCAAGATAATGATCGTTGAAGGCGTGGTTCTGTTCCGGGTCCAGAACCTCCAGCAACGCCGAGGCGGGGTCGCCGCGCCAGTCATGGCCCATCTTGTCGACCTCGTCCAGTAGGAACAGCGGGTTGGATGATTTGGCCTTTTTCATACCCTGAACGATCTTGCCCGGCATGGAGCCGATATAGGTTCGGCGGTGGCCGCGGATTTCGGATTCGTCGCGAACGCCGCCCAGCGACATGCGCACGAAGTTGCGTCCCGTCGCCCGGCCGATGGATTGGCCAAGGGAGGTCTTGCCGACGCCCGGCGGGCCAACCAGGCAGAGAATGGGTCCGGAAACCTTGTTGGTGCGATGCTGCACGGCCAGGTATTCCAAAATCCGCTCCTTGACCTTCTCCAGGCCGTAGTGATCGGCGTGGAGGATTTCCTCGGCCACCCGGAGGTCCTTCTTGATCCGGGTCCGTTTCTTCCACGGGATCGACAACATCCAGTCCAGATAGTTGCGGACCACGGTGGCTTCGGCCGACATCGGCGACATGGATTTCAGCTTTTTCAACTCGCTCAGGGCCTTTTCCCGGGCTTCCTTCGAAAGCTTGATCTTCTTGATCTTTTCCTCGATTTCGGCGGTTTCGTCGCGGCCGTCCTCGGTTTCGCCCAGTTCCTTCTGAATCGCCTTGAGTTGTTCGTTCAAATAGTACTCGCGCTGGGTCTTCTCCATCTGCCGCTTGACCCGGTTGCGAATTTTTTTCTCAACCTGCAGGACGCCGATTTCGGCTTCCATGTGGGCGTAGACCCTCTCCAGCCTGTCGGCCACCAGTTCGGTTTCCAGAAGCTCCTGCTTTTCGGAAATTTTCAACGCCAAGTGCGAAGCCACGGTGTCGGCGAGCTTGCTGCGGTCCTCGATCTGGTTGATGGAGACCAGGACCTCCGGTGGAATCTTCTTGTTGAGCTTAATGTACTGCTCGAACTGGGTGACCACGGTGCGGCCAAGGGCTTCCAGCTCCTCGGTCAGGGTTTCGTCCTCGTTGATCAGCTCACCCTCGGCCAGGAAGAAGTCCTCGTTGTCGGCGTAGCTGATGATCTTGGCCCTTTGCACGCCTTCGACCAGCACCTTGACGGTGCCGTCGGGAAGCTTCAGCAACTGCAACACCGTGGAAACCGTGCCGACGTCATAGATGTCTTCCGCCTTGGGGTCGTCCTGGGCGGCGTTTTTTTGCGCCACCAGCAGGATCTGCTTGTCGTCCTTCATGACGTCCTCAAGGGCGCGCACCGATTTGTCGCGGCCAACGAACAAGGGCACGATCATGTGCGGGAAAACGACGATGTCTCGAAGCGGAAGAACAGGGTACATGTCGACTTGGTAGGTCACTGATTTTCTGCCTTTATAAAATGACGACCGCATTCCCCGAACGGGGCAAGGAAAACTTTACTCTACGGCCGGGACAAGAGGCTCCCGGTAAAGGTGGTCTTAACAAGGGTGCCGTTCAAGGGTTGACGGGAAATTTCACGCTCCCCTCCCTTGGAAGGGCCCGGTCAGGCGCTGGTCTCCACCTCTTCCTGCCGGTCGGAATAGATATAAAGCGGTTTCGAGTAATCGTCCGCGACCTCGCGGCTGATGACGACTTCCTCGACCCCTTCGAGGGCCGGCAATTCGAACATGGTGTGGAGAAGAATGCTCTCCATGATCGAGCGCAGCCCGCGGGCACCGGTTTTGCGGTCGACGGCTTGGTGGGCGATCGAGGACAGGGCGTCGTCGGAAAAGGTCAGCCGTACGTCTTCCATCTCGAACAGCCACTGATACTGTTTGACCAGGGCGTTCTTCGGCTTGGTGAGGATTTCGATGAGTGAGTCCTTATCCAGGTCATCGAGGGTGGCCAACACCGGCAGACGGCCGACGAATTCAGGGATCAGGCCGAATTTCAGCAGATCCTCGGGTTCCACTTCGCGCAGGATGTCGCCGGTATTGCGATCGTCGGCGGCGCGGACGTCGGCGCCGAAGCCGATGGTCGTCCCTCTGCCGCGGGCGGAAATGATCTTGTCCAGCCCCGAAAACGCCCCGCCGCAGATGAACAGGATGTTGGTGGTATCGACTTGCAGGAATTCCTGCTGCGGGTGTTTGCGTCCGCCTTGCGGCGGCACGCTGGCGATGGTGCCTTCCATGATCTTCAACAACGCCTGCTGAACGCCTTCGCCGGAAACGTCGCGGGTGATCGAGGGGTTGTCCGACTTGCGGGAGATCTTGTCCACTTCGTCGATATAGACGATGCCGCGCTGCGCCCGTTCGACGTTGTAATCGGCCGATTGCAGCAGCTTAAGGATGATGTTTTCCACGTCCTCGCCGACGTAACCGGCTTCGGTCAGGGTCGTCGCGTCGGCCATGATAAAGGGCACATCGAGGATACGGGCCAGTGTTTGCGCCAACAGCGTCTTGCCGCAGCCGGTCGGGCCAATCAGCAGGATGTTGGATTTGGCCAGTTCCACGTCGTTGTTCTTGGAGATGTGGTTGAGGCGCTTGTAGTGATTGTGCACGGCCACCGAAAGAACCCGCTTGGCGTGGTCCTGGCCGATCACGTAATCGTTCAGCACGGTGAAGATGTCGCTCGGGACAGGCACCCCGTCGCCGGATTTGACCAGGTTGGTCTTGTGCTCTTCACGGATGATATCCATGCAAAGCTCGACGCATTCATCGCAGATGAACACCGTCGGACCGGCGATAAGCTTCCGGACTTCGTGTTGGCTTTTGCCGCAGAAGGAGCAATAGAGGGTATTTTTTGAATCGCCACCGGTGGATTTGCTCATGGATACTCCGTTCGGTTGACCGGCCCCTCCCCAATTATCATTATTTTACCCACTTGGGCGCGGCCCACACAATCCCAAAAAAAACAACAACCAGAAACAGTTAAGCCTTTTTCGCCATTCCGGCATGACGGAGAAGGGGAAAAGTGAAGCCCCGTGAGTTTATTGTTCAGGAAAATATAGAACCGAAAATCCTTGTTGTTTCCTTAATCTTCGTTCGATTCCTTGCCGTCTTTTTTCGACCCGGCGTCGCCTGAGTCATCGTCGTCATCGTCTTCGAGGGGTGGACGGCTGGTGACGACCTCGTCGATAAGCCCGAAATCGAGCGCCTCGGTGGGGCTCATGAAGCGGTCGCGGTCGACGGCTGACTCGATGACGCTCAGCTTTTGCCCCGTATGCTCGACGTAGATTTTGTTGAGCCTTTCGCGCAAGGAAATGATTTCGCGGGCCTGGATCTCGATGTCCGAGGCCGCTCCCTGGGCGCCGCCGGAGGGTTGGTGCATCATGATCCGGGAGTTGGGCAGTGCGTAGCGCTTTCCCTTGGCCCCGCAACTGAGCAGCAACGACCCCATGGACGCCGCCTGGCCGACGCAGACGGTGGAAACGTCGGGACGGATGTAGCGTATGGTGTCATAGATCGCCAACCCGGACGTCACGATGCCGCCGGGTGAGTTGATGTAGAGCGAGATGTCCTTGGACGGATTTTCGGATTCCAGAAAAAGAAACTGCGCGCATATCAGGCTGGCGACGTTGTCGTCGACGCCGCCCGTCAGGAAGATGATTCGCTCCTTCAACAGGCGCGAAAAAATATCATAGGCGCGTTCGCCCCGGTTGGTGGTCTCGACGACCATGGGGACAAGGGTGTTCATGTAAATCTCGATCGGATCACTCATCTTCGCGGCATCCTTTATCGGTCTCGCCGGCCTGGGGTTACGGGCCCTTCTTGGCGGTTTTCTTGGCCGGTTTCTCGCCGGCCTTCTTTTCCGCCGCAGCCTTGCCCTTGGCTTTCGATTTCCCGCCCGGCTTGGCCTTGGCCTTCGGTTTGCCGGCGGCTTCATCCTCCATGACCTTGATCAATTCGTCCATGGTCGCCGTTTTCTCGGTGATCGAGGCCTGCTCGAGGATGAAATCGACGACCTTTTCCTCGTACAGGGGGGCACTCAGTTGTTCCATGGCTTCGGGATTGTCCTTGTAGTGCTCCATCACCTCTTTTTCGCGGCCGGGATGGCGGCGCGCCTCGGCCATGAGCTGGCTGTTGATGTCTTCCTTGCTGATCTGGACGTTGTTGGCGCGGCCGACTTCCGACAACAACAGGCCGAGCTGGACCCGGCGTTCGGCGATTTCCCTGAATTCCTTTTGGTGTTCTTCGTCGGTCTTCCCTTCGTCCTCGTCCTCGGCATCCTCGCCCTTTTTCCGCTGCTCCTCGAACTGATTCCAGATGGTCTCGAACTCCCGATCCAGAAGCTTTTCCGGGATTTCGAAGTCGTGGGCGGCGGACAGCTCATCGAGAAGCGCGCGCTTGAGGATCATTCGCGACATGTCGTTGAATTCGCGTTCACGCTCCTCGCCGATGGATTTTTTAAGCGCCTCCAAGTTTTCCATGCCGACCTTCTTGGCCAGTTCGTCATCGATAGCGGACGGCACGGTTTCCTTCAACTCGTTGACGGTGACGTCGAAAACCGCGTCCTTGCCCGATAGCTCGGCGGCGCCGTAGCTTTCCGGGAACTTGACCTTGACCTCGACCTTGTCGCCGGCCTTGACCCCGGTCAACTGTTCCTCGAACCCGGGAATGAAGGTTCCCGACCCCAGCGTCAGTTCATAGCCTTCGGCCTTGCCGCCGGCGAATTCCTCGCCGCCGACCCGGCCGACGAAATCGATCATCAACACGTCGCCGGTCTTGGTTTCGCGGTCGTCCTTGATCGGCGCCGAATCGCCATGGGCGGCGGCGATATCGGCCAGTGTCTTTTCCATCCCCGCCTCGTCGGTTTTCGGAATCAGCCGCTCAAGCTTGATCTTGGAAAAATCGACGGGCTTGATCTCCGGAAGCAGTTCGACGGCGATGGTGTATTCCAGATCGCCGCCGTCCTCGAACGAGGTGATCTCGATCCGTGGCTGCATGGCTGGCCGCAAGCCCTTTTCAGCAAGCGCCTGTTGCGATGAATCGTTGACCGCCCGTTCCAGGACCTCGCCCAGGACCGTGGCCCCGTATTTCCTGCGCAGCACCGCCACCGGAACCTTGCCCGGGCGGAACCCGGGCATTTGCGCGGTTCGGGCCAGTTCCTTGAGCCGGTGGCTGATCTTTTCCTCGATTTCGTTGGCCGGCAACGCCACCTTGAACTCGCGGCTTAGGCCCTCGGATTTTGTTTCGGTAACCTGCATGGAATCCCCAGTCGCCAGAGACAAACCGTTTTATTGGTGCGGGCGGAGGGACTCGAACCCCCACGACTTGCGTCACAGGCACCTAAAGCCTGCGTGTCTACCAATTTCACCACGCCCGCGAAACCTTGGTAAACCGCCACGTTTTCGATCGCGGGGGCGCAATTTTATACGATGGACCCCGGCTGTCAATCGTGGCGGCAAAATTCCCCTATTGCCTAAAATCCGCCCCTATCGCCAAAAATCCGAAGGACAAGGGACATCCCGGCGGGCCGTCTCAGCCTTTCAGGAAGGACCGCATCCGGGAAGAAGCGTTGATCTTGCCGGTCGAGGTATAGGCCTCGTGGTTGTCCTCGATCCGGGTCAGGTCATAAAGATAGTTGATCATGATGCCGGCCGAATTCCCGAGGCCCCGTGGGGAACTGTCGGCTTTCCAGTTCAGGCTTTCCATGCTGGCGCCGTTGGAGAGGTGGAAATACGCCACCGGGTCCAGAGCGCGTTTGTTGAGGCCCTTTTCTTTCATCAGGTAATGGGCCGCCAAACGCATCAGCGGCCTCCGCAGGGCCTCGGATATTGCCTGCTCGTCCTGCCAACCGGGCATGGCCAGCAACGCCTTCAAAGACCCCTTGCCGCCCCCTTGCCGCCCGGCGGCGGCACTCAGGGCCTTGCGATCGGCAGGGGACAGCAGCGTCGGGTCGCCTTCGGCCAGTTTTTTCTCGAGCCAGGTCATGAAGCCGGGAACCGGCGACAGGGTGGCGAAGGTTTTCAGTCCCTTGAATTCGGCGCTCAGGGTCGCGGCCACCCGTTTGATGAGAAAATTGCCGAAACTGATGCCGGCCAGTCCTTTTTGGGCGTTGGAGATCGAATAAAAGATGGCGGTGTCGGTTGTTCCGGGATCCTGGACCGGGGCGTTCTCGTCCAGCAATGCCTGGATGTTGTCGGCCAATCCGTTGACCAGCGCTACTTCGACGAAAATCAGCGGTTCGTGCGGCATCCGGGGATGGAAGTAGGCGAAGCACCGGCGGTCGGAATCGAGGCGTTTTTTGAGGTCGTCCCAACCGTCGATGGCGATCCCGCTCCCCTCGCCGCCTGGCCTCCGCTGGGCGTCACGTACGAGCGAATGCCCTCGCTTGCCGACGGCGAGCTCGACTGCATACCTCTGGTGACGGCTGACAACATCGAGACAGAACTAGGGCTCTGCATCCGCAGCGTCGCCTGTGCGGTCGTCACCCGTCATCTTCCGTTTGCGTTCCACCGCTAGCGTATCCTCGAGTTCCGGCTCCACCTTTCCATAGACCCCCCGAGAGCGCTGAGCGCTTCAGCTATCAGTCCAGCGTCTTCCGTGTGCATCATTCCTCCTGAGTTCGGTTGGTCATCATGCGGTGGTGCTGCCCTTCACAAGTCCCCGCAACTCGACGTCGGTCGGTTCGGCGCTGTCAGTGCTACGGGGCCCAGGCTACATCCCCTTTTCCGGAGCGGCCTTTGGGTCGCTGTACTTCTGGATCTGCTTTCGGAATGTTGCCGCGTCTTCCATCTGCGTCCGCCAATTACGGAACACGTATTCGAGCACGTCGTGGAGCTCGTATGCCACACGTA
>JADFMB010000047.1 GCA_022564115.1 Pseudomonadota bacterium | reverse complement strand
AATCCCCCGAGCAGCTCCAGGCGCTCTACGAACCCCAGGGCGTCACCCCGGACAAGAGCGTCATCACCTACTGCCGCATCGGGGAGCGCTCGAGCCTCTCCTGGTTTGTCCTCAAGTACCTGATGGGCTACGACAAGGTCCTCAACTACGACGGGTCCTGGACCGAATGGGGCAACCTCGTGAACGCCCCCATTGAAAAATGATCAGGGAAACCGTGATGAATCCTGAGGAAAGACAGGAACGCACGGAAGACGTGGGGCCGTTCAAGATACGCGTTACCAGCTACCGCCTGGGCGCTGAGTGGATCTGCGTGGTGGACAACGTCGACCCCGGGGCCAACGTGGCGCGCGCCACCGCCGCCACGCGAGAGCGGGCCGAATCGGCTGCCGTACCGATCGCGACGTTTGCGGTTATACGCCCAAACGAAGGCGTTGTATTGCACGGCATGAAAAATCTCGAACATGGCGACGCCTATCAGCACGTTGGTGGTCAGCGTGTTTTATCTCATTCCCCAGATGGTCGGCGCCGGCGTCCTCGTGCAGCCTCTACTGGGTTTTCCGCACTGGGCCGGTGTTCTAATCGTGGGGGCCACCGTGATCACTATCGTCGTCACGGCGGGCATGGTCTCGACAACCTGGGTGCAGTTCCTCAAGGGCTCGTTGCTCGTGATCTTCAGCCTGGTGCTAACCGTGATGATCCTCGTCCGCGGGTTCGAGGTGAAAACCGGGGGAATCGACGGCCTCATCGACACCTTGAACCGCAAGGCCGATCAACTGCTGAATCCTTAAAATCCGGGGCGGGGTCCGGGGGGCCTGCCGGGGGGGCCTACCGGCCGTCGCCGTCCTGTTCCGGGACCAGGCCCGGTTTCATGGAAAGCATCGACCCCAGCGCAAAACCCCAGACGATCCAGATCACTTCGCGCAGCCGCCGGACCACCGATACCGACACACCCAGGGAAGGCAACCCCGTGATCGCCCCGCAGACAAGCAGAAAGGCCCCTTCCTGGGCGCCGATGGACGCAGGGATGAAAAACGTTCCGGTCCGCACCAGTTGCGCCACCGCCTCGATGATCCAGGCGTCGGCCCAGGATATGGGATAACCCAGAAACCAGAGCGTGTAATAGATTTCGACCGCGCCCAACAGCCAGTTGACGAAAGCCAGCAACAGGGCGCCGGCGAACCGGCCCCGGGTACCGGTGTAAAAATGAACCAGCCGGTCGTCCATATCGCGGATATGGTGAAGCATGTCCTGGACGCGGGCGGCGAACCGCCAGCGGCCGATCCAGGCCCCGGTCAGCGACGTCACCCCAAAACGCTGGACGACGAAGAAAAGGGCCACCGCCAATCCCAATACCAACAAGCCGACGCCGGCGACGATTTCATAGGCCCCCGGCAGAGACCCACCGTCGATCATCAAGGCGAAACCGCCGATAAGAAAGATCACCAGGGCGATCAGGTTGATGGTCCTAGCCAGGATAAGCGAGGCCGTCCCTTCGCGGTAGCCGATCCCGTAGTGCTTTTTCAACAGCATCGCCTTGACCGGCTCGCCGCCCATGCTGGCGGCCGGGATGACGTTGTTGAACGCCTCGCCGACCATGCGCAGCACCCAGGCCCGGTATGCCCAAAGCCCGTTCAGGGGAACGCTGTGGATAGTCATCTGCCAGGTAACGGAATCGATGGCGAAGGCGACGAAATAAATGCCCAGGATGACCAAAAACCCGTAACCGATCCGGCCGATCTGGGCGCCAACTTCGGCGACGTCGATTTCGGCGATGACGGCCGCCAGCAACGCCACGCCGATGAGCAGGTAAAAAACTTTCAAGTACCGCATGCCCCGGGTCCCTACCGGCAAAAACGCCCGGCCCTCCTAAACATGGAAATCCCGGGCCCCGCGGACGAATTGGGTGATCCAATAGACCTGCGAACCGATGGCGCCCGCCGGCAGCAACAGCCAGGTCAGGTCGAAAAGGGCCAGCCCCAGAATGATAAAGCAAAAATCGGCCCGCGTAAGCTCGCGGAAAACATACACCGCCCAATCGCCCGGGCCTTCGGGCTGGCGGTGGGTTTTCACTTTATCCCCGTCTTCCGAGGCCGCCTTGTCGCGGGAATCCAGAATGATGCCAAGGGCGAAATTGAAGGTGCCGCCGGCGGCCGCGATCCATCCCAGCCACAGCCACGCGTCCTCGCCGAAACCCTTCGCCGTGCCGATCCCAAGGGCAATGAAAAAGGCGGTGTGGACGATCCAATCGACGAAGGTGTCGAACCACATGCCGAAGGTCGAACACTGGTCCTTGAGGCGCGCGATCTCGCCGTCGCAGTTGTCCAAAACGTACGTCACGACAAAAAGCGCCCCCGCCGCCACTGTCCAGCCTCCGCTCCCTTGCAACAGGCACCAGGCCGCCGCCAGGCCGGTTGCCAGGGACGCCGCCGTGATCTGATTGGCCGTCACCGGCATTCTGGCCAAGGCCGGGGTTGCCAGCATGGACAGATGCCGGATCAGGGGAAACACCGGGGTCTTTTCGGCAACCGTCATGCATCATTCCCGTTGGTTAACGGTCATCCGGTTGCCGGCGGCGACCATCAACGCCGGCAAAACCACGAGCGTGCAACCAAGGGTCAAGGTAATGGAAATCGTCAACAGCAGCCCCATGCTCGCCGTCCCCGGGTGTGACGATAACGCAATACTGCCGAACGAACCGATGGTGGTCAAAGCGCTGAAGACCACGGCCCGGGGCGTCGACGTTTCGAGAACGGCACTGACGGAGTTTTCCTCTCGTTGCCTCAACACCAGATGAATGCCGCTGGCGACACCGAGCCCGAACAACAAGGGCAGGACGATGATGTTGGCGAAATTGAAGGGAATATCGAAAATCACCGAGGCGGCGACGGTCAGCAGCGCCGCCAGCGTCAGAGGGGCGAACACAAGGACCATGTCCAGCCACCGTTTCAGGACCGCCATCAACAGCAATGAAATCAACGTCACCGAGATGATCCCCGCCTGCCAGAAAGCGGCGACGACCGCGTTGCCGGCCTCGAGGATGACCACCGATGACCCGATCGCATTGTCGGCAACGCCCCTGACCGATTGAACGAACCTGCTCAGCGCCTCGCGGTTCCGGAGGTCCTCTTTGGGATACACCTCGAGCCGGGCCCGGCCGTCGGCGGCGACCTGGTTGGCGGCGATATCGGGCGGCAGATTATTCAAATCCACCGGTTCCGCGGTCAGGGAAAGGTTGAGGGCCTCCAGCCGCCCCGGCAGCGCCGCCAACAGCCGCGTTTCAAGCTCCTTCAGCCCGGCCTCATTGTCCAGCCCGTCCCCGAACAGGGCCGCCAGGGCCCGGAAAAGGCGCCCGGCCGCGTTCGCTTCGCCCGCCGCCCCTTGAAGGACGGATAATTTTCCGAGCCGGCCCCGGATTTTGCCAAGCGCCGTCCGGCGATCCTCCATGGACGGGGGCGCGTTGGTTCCCGCCGAGGCGAAGGCCGGCATCAGGAACAACCCCATGGTGGCGATGACCTCAAGTTTCTCCGGCTGATCGGTGGGAACGTAATCAGCCAGGGTGGCGGTGCCGTCGACTTCGGAGAGCGCGTTCATTTGTCCGGCCAGGGCTTGGGCGGCGTCCAGGTTCGGTGTCAGGACGGTGATCGAATAGGGGCTGGTGCGGTTGTTTTCCATCAAATCGAAAATCGTCGCCACGGATTCGGTTTTCGGGTCCTTCAGGTTCAAGGGGTCGAAATCGAACATCGCCTTCGGAGCCACGAACGCCGCCGCGACCCCCACCGCCAGGGCCGACCAGCAAACGGCGCGGCTGTTGAACCGGATGAAGGACTGGAAAACCGGCCTCACCGGAATCATCCCACCTCCCCCGGCGCCTCCCTTGGGGAAGCCCCGGGTCCGGGGCATCACCGTCAACAGCGCCGGCAAAATGGTGATATTGGCGAAAAAGGCGATGAACATGCCGGTCCCGGCGATCAATCCCAATTCGGCGAGGCCCAGATAATCCGTCGGCAGGAACGAATAGAAGGCGATGGCGGCGCTAAAGGCGCAAAGGGTCAACGCCCCGCCGACCTGTTCGGCGGCTTCGGACAGCGCCCGGGCGTGATCGCCATCCCGGTCCATCCCTTCCTTGTATCGAAGCCCGTAATGAATGCCGAAATCGACGCTGAGGCCGATAAACAGAACCGCGAACGCGACCGAGATCAGGTTCAACGCGCCGAGGGCCAATATCGCGAAGGCCGCCGTCCAAATCAGGCCCATCAGCAACGTCGCCAGCGCCGCCACCGCCAGCCTCAGCGACCGGAACCCGATCAGCAACAGAACCACGACCAGGAACAGCGACACCCCCCCGGCCACGCCCATGCCTTTTTCGACGCTTTGCAGTTCCTCATGGGCGAGCGCGGCGGAGCCGGTCAGGCGCACCCGGACGCCGGTTTCCCGGGTCAGGCCCAGGTCCCGGGCGGCGGCGCGCACGCCCGCCATCGCCTTCGCCGCCGGGCGCAGGGACTTGAAATCGAGGGCCGGCTGGAGGACGAGGACGCGGCGGTTGACCAAGACTTCGTCTTCCGGGGCGACGGCGCCCGACATCAAGGTCTGCCAGGACAATTGCCTGAATTTCCCGGCTTTTTGAGCTTCGGCGACATCGGCCAGGGAGTCCAGCACCGTCATCAATTCAAAGGGGGCCTCGGCGGGATTCTTGAGGAATTCGTCGATGGCCAGGTCCAGCATGCGGAACAGGCCGACGAGGCTGGGGTCCCGCCACAGGGCGCCGAGGAAGGGCTGCGCCTCGGCCAGCCGGTCGCTGAGCTCGTAAAGGTCATCCAACTCCAAATACAACAACCCGTTCCGGCGCAGGAATTCGTTGCCGGCCGGGTCGTCGACGCGGCCGAACAATTTCGGTTGCTGGCGAAGCCGGTCGGCCAGCGCCCGGGCGGCGTCATCGGAAAGGTCCGGGCTGTCGCCATCGATGACGACGATCAGGTTGTCGGAAAACTGCGGAAAGGCCTTGTCCAGTTCCGCCGAATGGCGGCGGAACGCCAGGTCCGCCGACAACATGTCGCCGGTGTCGGTATTGATGCGGATATTTTCCGCCAGATAGACAACGGCGGCGGCGCTGAGAAGCACCGAGGCCCCAACCACCAGCCAGGCCAACCGGCGCACCCAATCGGTCCAGCGCACAAGGGCTTTGCGGTATGCTTGGGCTGGCGTCGTGGTCACGGTTTCGGCCCCTCCTTCCGTCGCCGCTTATAGCCCTGTTGGGACTATCGGAACAAGGAAGGTCGGATTTTGTTGATCCGGGGGAGCCTAGGGGGAACAGGAAACCTGGGCCAAAAGTGGCTCAGGATTCATTACATTCGGTGAAGATACGCAGGCTGCAGGCCTTGCATCGCTCCGCGTCCAGGCGGCTCTTGATGGCGGGGATCGCTTGTTTCTTGGACAGAAAGACGTTTTCCCTGCCGATCATGTCCAGATAGCCGCCCCGTTTCAGGAACATCCTGTTTTCGATTCTGAGACCGCTGACGTAAAGGGCGCCGCCGCGCAGACGCCAGTTTTCCGCTTCCTCAACCAGCAGCTCGGCGCCGGAGACGTCGAGGGTTCCGACACTGTCGGCGACGATGAGAACGTGCCGATAGGACGGGTCGCGTTCGTGGATGAGGTTCAATCTCTTGGCGATGCTTTCGACGGAGCCGAAGAACATGGAGCCGTTGATTTCGACGATATCCAGTTGCGGGCACCGTCTTGTCGAATCCGAGGCGACCGGCACGAAACGCCGGGGCGACGTATCCGGACACGGAATGATGCTGGGCATGCGGGGTTTGGCGGTGCGGTTGAGATACAGCACCAACGACAACAGCACCCCCCCGTAGATGGCAAACTCAAGCTCCAGCAAAAGCGTCGCCATGAACGTCACGATCATCACCGCGCTTTCGGAGCGGCTGACCATGAGGATGGATCGGATGTTCTTGGAATCGATCAGCTTGTAGGCGACCAGCAATATGATCCCCCCCATGGCCGGGAACGGAAGGTACGCCGCATAGGGGGCGACCAGGAGAAGAATCGCCGCCAGGAAGACCGCCGAAAGGATCGCCGCGATCGGCGTCTGGGCGCCGGCGGCGTAGTTGAGCCCCGAGCGCGTGAACGACCCCGAGCCGGCATAGCTGGAAAAGAAGCTGCCGACCATGTTCGACAGTCCTTGGCCGATGAACTCCTGATTGCTGTCAATGCGTTGGTGGGACTTGGTGGCGATGGACCGGCCGATGGATACCGCCTCGATCAATCCGAGGACGGCCACGGCCAGGGCTTCCGGGGCCAGTTGCCTGAGGGTGGAGAAGGAAAAGTCCGGCAACGAAAAGGGCGGCAGCCGGGCCGGAATTTCCCCGATCAGCGCGACGCCGTGGGCGGGGCCGTCGAGGAAGATGCTCAGCAGGCTGCCGCCGACCATGGCCACCAGCATATAAGGCGATCGGGGAAACCGTTTCTTCAACGCCAACGCCATGGCCAGGGTGGTCAGCGCGATGGCGACCACGTAACCGTTGACAACATCAATCTTCGACAAAATCTCCCACCAAGTGTGAAGGAAGGATTCTCCCCTGGCGACGTCGATGCCCAGCAAATTCTTCATCTGGCTGGTGGCGATCAGGATTGCGGCGCCGGCGGTGAAGCCGACGACCACGGAATGAGAGACGAAATTGACCAGCTTGCCCAGGCGCGCGACCCCGAACGCGAATTGGTAGACGCCGGCGAGAAAGGTCAGGGTGAGGGCCATGGAAACGAACTGCGGCGATCCCGGCTCCACGTGATTGCTGATGGCGCTGAAGACGACGATCGAAATCGCCGTCGTCGGGCCCGACACCAAATGCCACGACGATCCGAACAGGGCCGCGATGATGGGGGTCACGATCGCCGTGTAGAGCCCGTATTGAGGCGGCAGCCCGGCGATCATGGCGAAAGCGACGCCCTGGGGCAGGACGATAACGGCGCCGGTCATCGCCGCGATGATGTCGGCGCGCAGAGTCTTGGCGTTGACCCGGGAAATCCAGTTTAAGAAGGGAAACGCTTGTCTGGCGGCGAACAGTCCCAGACCCGAGGCAGACAGTTTGGCGTGGTACAACTTTTTTTCTTTTTAGAACAGTTGGTTATGAGTTATCTAGACATTATATAAATTTATAATAAAGAGACCCTTTTGTATAACGAAAAATGCTGCATTGCACAAAAAAGTGATTGCGGAGGAAAATCCGAAGCCGGTCGTGGCCGGGGACAACCCCCCTGCCCCTGCCCCCCCCGGCCCGGCTTGGGCTCCGGCTTGGACTGGAAGCCCGGCCCCTTGACTTCGCGAGGCGGGGGTAACACCCTCCCCCGGCCCGGCCCATTGGGTCTTTATCACCGCTCCTTGGTATAGGGACGAAACGATGAAAACCCCGCCCTGGGACCAGCGGATCGCGCGGGTCCTCGTCAAGCCCTTGGTCAAATCGCCGGTGACCCCCAACCAGATGACGATGTTCACCCTTTTGGTGGCGCTGGCCGGCGCCGGGCTATTGGCCACCGGCGATGCCGGAGATGCGAATTGGGGCGCCGGGCTGTTCGTGCTGGCCCGGTTCCTCGACCATTTCGACGGTGAACTGGCGCGCCAGAAGGGCATGACGTCGCGGCTCGGCTATTACCTGGATTACGTCTCCGGCGCCTTGAGCTACGCCGCCCTGTTCCTATGCATGGGCATCGGTTTCCACGGCTCCGCCCTTGGCCCCTGGGCCATCGTTCTGGGGTTGGCGGGGGCCGTCTCGGCGGTGGTTTCCATGTTCACCAATCTCGGCATCGACAAGCATATCGAGCACGAAGGGGAAAAAGACGCCATAGGCTATCCGGGCTTCGCCGGTTTCGAACTGGAGGACGGCATCTACCTGCTGGCGCCGATCACCTGGGCCGGGTTCCTGATGCCGTTTTTCGTCGCCGCCGGGATTGGCGCCGGCGTCTACTGCCTGTGGACCTGTTGGACCTTATTCAGACTCCGCCACGCGTGACTTGCGCCGGTAAAGCCCAAGGAAGAAAAGCGCCACCAGGGGGGCGATGATCGCGGCGGCCACCAGCAGCCCGTCCGCGTGGCCGAGCCAGATGAAAACCGGGATCAGCAACACCGCGTCATCGACGTCGAAACCGGCGAGGCTGGGAAGCTCGGCGGCCCGCGCGCCTTCCAATTCCTCGATTCGCGTCACCAGCCACAGGATCGCGGCCACCGATACGCCGGCCACCAGGCCCATGGGAACGGCCAAAAGGCCGAACCCGCCGTCGCGCAAGCCGAGGCCGAGGCCGATCAGCACCAGGGCGTTGGAAACCGCGTCGGCGATCATGTCGTAGCGGTGGCCCGAGGCGCTGGTCCGGCCCGTCAGCCGCGCCAGATCGCCGTCGGCCCGGTCCAGCACCACCGACAGCACGAAGACCGCGGCGCCGACGTCCCGCCACGGCGCCGGCCCGGCGCCAATGGCCACCGCCGCCGCGATTCCGGTCAGCAGGCGCGCGGTGGTCACCTGATTGGGGGTCACGGCGGTATGAACCAGGGGTGTTACCACCGTCACCCGGGCGACGCGGTGTATCCAGGTGTCGTGGCTCACGGCCCGGCGGCCGCGGCCTGGCCTTCGCCCGCCCCCACCCCCGAGGCGAGGAATTCCTTGAACCGGAGCGCAACCTCGGGCGGCTTGACGGTCGGCCGTCCCAGGTCCTTCATCGACCCCGGCGCGATGCGCATATGGATCAGATGCGGGCCGGGACCCGATTGCGCCGATTTCAGCGCCTCGGCGAAACCGCCGAATCCGTCGCAACGGTAACTATTCGCGTACCCGCAAGCGGCGGCGATGGCGGCGAAATCGACCGATCGGGAAACCGTCGGCTGGCCGCCGGTGGAATCGTAGGTGCCGTTGTCGAGAACGATGTGGATGAGGTTTCGCGGCCCATAGGCGCCGATGGTGGCCAGGGTCCCCATTTTCATCAACGCCGCCCCGTCGCCGTCCAGCACCAGCACCGGATTGCCGACGTTCAGCGCCACGCCCAGCCCCATGGCGGCGGCGCAACCCATGGACCCGACCTGATAGAGGTGTTGCGGCCGGTCGCCGAGGGTAAACAACTCGCGCCCGCATTTGCCCGTCGTGGCGATGAGGACGGCGTCATCGGCAACCCCGGACAGCACCGTTTCCAGGGCCCGTATCCGGGCCGGCGGAGGGCCTCGGTCAAACAGGTCGGCGGCCTCGCCCCTTGGCCGCGCTTCCGGGGCCGTCATGGCATCCGCGCCCCCGTTGCCCTCATTTTTGCCGACATCGCCCTTTTGCATGATGAAGGCGAACGGCAGGCCGGTTTTGTCCATCGCCGCCCCGGCTTCTTTTATCGCCGCCGCGATTTCGCCGTCATCGGCCGGGAACGGCCGGTGCGGGACCTCCATCAGCTCCAAAAGGCGCGGCGTGATCAGGCCCATCAATTCGTGCTGGGGCTCGTCCGCGAGCCCCGGCCCGGCCCGCCAGGTGACGATTAAAAGCGTCGGGATGCGGAACGGGAAGTTCAGCGACGTGATCGGGTTGACGGCGTTGCCGAGGCCGGAATTCTGGCACATGACGGCGGTCTTGTGCCCGGCCAGCCAGGCCCCCGACGCGATGGCCACGGCCTCGCCCTCGCTGGCCGCGGCGACATAGGTCAGCCGCTTGTCGGTAAGGACGCCGTTGATCAGCGGGCTCAGAAAGGAACAGGGAACGCCGGTGTAGAAATCGAACCCGGCGTCGAAACCGGTCCCCAGAAACGCTTCCGCCTGGATCACAAGAACTTGCCCGCCCTGGTGAAGTCGGCGGCGTCGTCGACGTCGAGCCATTGCCCCGGCACGTAGACGGCGCCGATGGACGTTCCCTTGTCTACCAATCGCTGCAGCAGGTCGAGCATGCTCGATTGCGGCAGGGTGGCGTCCTCGCGCATGGCCTCGATCTCGGCCCGCACCCGCTCGCTTCCCCGCCGGCTCAGGCGGGCGACGCCGATCCATTCGCCGTCGACCTCGGCCGGGTCGAGTTGGTTGCCGATACGCTTGACGATGACAGGATCGTCGTCCAGGTAATCGCCGGAAAACGGCCGCGAGCACGACACCAGATCGCGGACCCAGCCTTCGGCGTCGGATTTCCGTTCCTTCCACAGGGCATCGACGGCGATGGTGATGTCGTCGTCGCCGGTCATCAATTGATCCAGGTAATGCTGGCGGAAAAGGATGTCGCCATAGGAAACGAAGCAATCGCCCTGGATATGGTCGATGGCGCAGGCGAGGCTGGCGGCCTCGCCGGTGTTGGCGTAAAGGTCGTTATCGACGGTGGTGATCGATGGCAGATTGATTTTTTCCTTCTTGTACCCGCGCACGACGACGATATCGCGGACCCCGGATTCCTTGAAGTTTTCTATCAACCGGCGCAGCAACGGCTGGCCGCGGACATCGATCATGCATTTCGGCCGGTCCTCGGTCAGCGCCCCCAGGGCGGCGCCCCGCGACGCGGCCAGAAACACCGCCGTCATGGTTTCACCCGCGGCCGGCAGGTAGCGTTTTTCGGCTTCCGCCAGCTCTTCGTTGCCGGCCAACTCGAACACTTCCTTGACCGTGACCATGCCGCCGTCGACCCCGGCCAGGCTTTCCTCGCGGAAGATCTGGCGCGACGTCTCGCGCATGGCGGTGATGGCGGCGCGCAGGTTGTGATTGGCCCAGATCGCCACCGAGATGCCGGCGTCGCGGAAATCGTCGGTCGGGGTCTGGGTATATTTCGTCGGCACGATGACGATCGGGCAGCGGCCGGCCCATTCGCGGGCGAAGGACACGATCTCGTCGGCCGTTGACTGCTTGGAATGCACCAGAACCGCGTCGGCGCCGGCGGCGTGGTAGGCCTCGGCGCGCTTCAGGGCCTCGCCCAGGCCGCGTCCGGCGATAAAGGCTTCGAGCCGGGCGACGACGGAAAAGTCGGAGTCGGTCTGGCTGTCCTTGCCGGCCTTGATCTTGCCGCAGAACTCGTCGATGTCGGCCAGGGGCTGCCCTTCGCCGATGAAGGAATTGGTTTTCGGGAACAGCTTGTCCTCGATGCAGATACCGGCGATGCCGCGCTGACACAGCTTGGTCACGGCGCGGCGCATGTTGTTGAAGTTCCCCCAGCCGGTATCGCCGTCGACCAGGATCGGCACCGTCGTCGCGTCGGACATGAATTCCAGCACTTCCATGACCTGCGTCCACGACGCCTCGTTGCTGTCGCGCACGCCCAGGGCCGCCGACATCGACAGGCCCGACGCCCAGATGCCCTTGAACCCGGCCTCCTCGACGATTTTCGCCGACAGCCCGTTGTGGGCCTCCATCAGGAATTCCAATTCCGGCGACGTCAACATGGCGCGCAAACGCGCCGCCTTCGACGGCGTCTCGGCCTGGCTGTTCCAGTTGTGGTCGGCTTTTCCCCGCATCGAAGGACCCCTCAAATCATTGGATTGTGTTTCCGGCTCGGCATATACCCCTGATTCCTTGCAGGTTCAAGGATTCCCCCTTTTAACCAAAGCTTGCCGAAAAGAGGGCGCCCCGTCGGCAAGTCGTTTGCAGGCCGTCTGCAAGTCGTCCCCGTGTCGTCCCCATGTCGTCCCCATGTCGTCACCCAGTCGTCCCCGTGTCGTCCCCATGTCGTCCCCATGTCGTCACCCAGTCGTCCTCATGTCGTCACCAGGTCGTCACCAAGTCGTCATTTTTTGCCGCCTTTTTCGCCTCAACACATTGATTTTACTGGATTCCTGTCCGAAAAAAGGGCGTGGAAGTCGTCATTTGTCGTCATTTGTCGTCATTTTTCCTTTCGGCGGCGGCGGAAAGCGGGGATTTTTAGGGGATGTCGGCAACATAATAACCTGTAATTCCTATCTAAAAACCAAAAGAGAATAAGATCATATTTTCTTTGCCCTGTCAAGAACAAATAAGAAACCTTTGAGTGATTCATCCGAAATTCCAGCCGCCACGGGAAGCCCTGTCCCGGGCCCCGTGAAAGACCGCGATAATTTCAATACCCCAATTCTTTCGAGCGGCTATTCCAGTGCGGCCAGGGTCATTTCCGGGGCGCGGTCGAGCACCTTGAGCAACGCCCTGGCCGGTCCCGCCGGTGATCGTTTTCCTTGTTCCCAGTTCCGCACGGTATCCAACGGAACGCCAATCCGGGCGGCGAAGGCAACCTGCGTCAGTCCGGTGCGTTTGCGCACCCGCCGGGCATATGCCGCCGCGTCACGGCGGGCGGCTTTTTCATCCTCGGCCGCCTGGTGGGCGATATCGTCTTCGGTGGTTGCATCAACGCGCTGGGTGTCGATGCGTCCAATGGGTGCCTTGTCCGCGTTTCGTTTCGGGACAACGCCGCCATCGGCATTAAGAGTCGTGCGTATTTGCGTCATGACGATCAACCTCTCTCCGGTTCGCCTTGCGGGCCGAAAGGATGCGCAGACGATGGGCGCGCGGCGTGTAAACAATCACGAAGAGCCGGCCATCTATGCGACCCATCACCTGGGACCTGGGCTCGCCATAGTCCAACCGATCATCGGGCTGGACGAGACGATCAGGATCCAGAAACACTCGAATGGCGTAGCCGAAATCAAAACCACGTTGTCGAAAACACACTTTGCTTTTAGCATCATCCCATTCGAACTCCATGGCCCCAATGTAGGCCAGAGGACGACCTTTTTCAAGGGCGCCGTACCTTCCGAGTAGCGATCATAGCATAGCGATCATAGGGTCACGATCATAGGGTCAGGTCTTGCATTGCCACATCGATCATAGGGTCACATTTCCATACGATCATAGGGTCAGGTCTTGCATTGCCACATTTCCGTTTATGCCATCCTCATGGCTCGTCCCCCGTATTTCAAGGATTTCGCTGCCGCTGGAGTTCATTACAGCACGGTCAGCCGGGCTGTGAATCAGGCGGAAGGCGGCGGTTGATTAAGGCCCCGAAGGGGGCCGATGTGGCAATGCAAGTCCTGACCCCATATCCTCGCATTTGATCAAGGCCCCGAAGGGGGCCGATGTGGCAATGCAAGACCTGACCCCATATCCTGGTATGCAAGACCTGACCCCATATCCTGGTATGACCCCATATCCTGGTATCCTGTGATGTGGCAATGCAAGACCTGACCCCATATCCTTGACCCCATATCCTGGCGTTGAAGCGCGGGGGCGCCCGTCCTAAACTCCGCCGGTTTAAACCCCGCGCCCCATCCCCGAGGACACCCGATGCTGAACACGCCGATCAT
This sequence comes from Pseudomonadota bacterium, assembly GCA_022564115.1. Lineage (GTDB taxonomy): Bacteria > Pseudomonadota > Alphaproteobacteria > Rhodospirillales > Casp-alpha2 > Casp-alpha2. The sequence goes on along the minus strand of JADFMB010000047.1, from coordinate 2,985 downwards.
CACCGACGAGCATATGCGGGCTTTTGAGCGTGACGGATACCTGGTCATGAGAGGCGCCTTCGACGAAGACGAAATGGCCCTCATCGATTCCTGGACCAGGGAATTGCTGGCCCGGCCCGAGGAATCAGGCAAGCACTGGGTCTTCCACGAGGAAAGCCTGAAGGGCGACGGCAAGGACCTGGTCAACCGCATCGAGAACATCGCGCCGTTTCATGACGGCTTCGCCGAACTGAGCACGGTCCTCAAGGCGCCGGCGGGACGGCTCCTGGGGGAGGAAGCGGTGCTGTTCAAGGAAAAGGTCAACTTCAAGATGCCCGGCGGCGACGGCCAAAAGCCGCACCAGGATTCCCAGGCCGGCTGGGACAAGTATGCCGATTTCTATATCAGCGCCCTGGTCAGCATCGACGAGGCGACGGTCGAAAACGGCTGCCTGCGAATGTGCGCCGGGCATCACCAACGCGGCCTGTTCACGTCGTGGGAACCGCTGACCGGGGAAGACATGGAGGGGATGGAATTCGTGCCCTTGCCGACCCAGCCCGGCGACGTGGTGCTGTTCGACTGTTACGCGCCGCATGCGTCGGAACCGAACCTGACCGACCAGACGAGGCGCCTCTATTACGCCACCTACAACCGGCTGTCGGCCGGCGACCACAGGACGCGATACTACGCCGACAAGCACAAGAATTATCCGCCCGACATCGACCGCGACCCGGCAAAAGAATACGTCTTCAGGGTCTAGGGGGTAGAATCCAAGCCCCCGCCTCATGGATCCACTCGTCCTTACCCTGGTTCTGACGGCGGCGGTCCTTCACGCGAGCTGGAACGCGCTGGTCAAGAGCGGCGGCGACCCGTGGGTGCGCCTCGCCGTGGTCAATGGCGTCGGCATGGTTTGCGCGGCGCTGTTGCTGCCTTTCGTCGAGCCGCCGAATGCCGAGGCGTGGCCGTTCATTCTGTGGTCGGTCGCCATCCATCAGGTCTATTTCGTCTGCGTCGCCCTGCAATACCGGTTCGGGGATCTGTCCCACGTCTATCCGATCTCGCGCGGCACCGCCCCGATCCTGGTCGCCGCCGCGGCGTTTATTTTCGCCGGCGAAACCCTGAGCCCGGCCGGCATCGCCGCGGTGATCGTCATTTGCGCCGCCATCATCAGCCTGACGTTCGACAGCGGTTGGCGGACGGGGGAAGGCAAGGGCGTCTTCTTCGCCCTGTGCACCAGCGTCACCATCGGCGCTTACACGGTGATCGACGGCCTCGGCGGACGGACGGCGGACGATGTGTTCTCTTATATCGTCACCCTGTTCCTGATTGACGGGATTCCCTTCGTGTTGCTGGTGATTTTCATGCGCCGGCGTGTCCTCGGGCCGTCCCTGAAGGCGCACTGGAAAAACGGCGTCTTCGGCGGGGTTCTGGCCTTTTTGGCTTATGCGCTGGTGATCTGGGCGATGACCCTGACGCCGATGACCTATGTCTCGGCGCTGCGCGAGACCAGCGTCATCCTGGCGGCGCTGATCGGCGCCATCATGCTCGGCGAACCTTTCGGCCGCCGGCGCGTCATCGCCGCCGCCGGCGTCGCCTTCGGCGTCGTGCTGTTGCAATTCAGCCAGGGAGCGTGAAACGGCGGCCCGAGGGGGCGTTATTCGCCGGAGGCCTGGTTGACCCGGGGCGGTTCGGCCGCTGGGGTTTCCTCGGCGACGAAATCGCTGACCAGCGGCATGATGATCTTTTCCGCCCGCAGCAGGTCGGAAGGGAAATCGATCTCGATCCACGGGATGCCGGTGATGTCCTCGTAACCGAAGGTGCCCTCGGGTTCGGCCGCCAGCACGTCGCGCATGGCTTCTTCGTAGGTGACGCCGAATTCGCCCCTGTCGATATAGGCCCCGGCGGCATCGGCGATTTTGGCCGCCACGTAGCCGGACATTTTCAAAAAACCCGGCCACTCGCCGATGTCGTCATAGTCGTCGGTGACCTGTTTGCCGAAATCGACCGGTTCGCCGTCACGGAGGCAAAGTTTCACCGGCTCTTCGCCGGGTTCGAAATCACGGTCGATGATGAAGCAATTGTCGTGCACGGAACGAATGAGCCTGTTCATCATTTCCGGGGGATAGAGAACGTCCGCATCCATGAACAGGACATCCTCGCCGCTGCGCAATTCCTCGCCCGCGGTCCATAGGGAAAGGATCGGGCCTTCCTGGAAACGGGGGTTGAAAACGGAGCGGATAAACCCCCCCGGCGCCACTTTTTCGGCTTCCGCCAAAAGGTCTTCCTTGCGGTGACCGACGACCAGGACAAGCTCGTCGACGCCGAGCGCCTTCAGAATCCCGACATGGCGTTCGAGTAGCGTCTTGCCCTCGAAACGCAGCAACGCCTTGGGCAGGTCGTCGGCTTCATCGCCATAAAGGCGTCTGCCGACGCCGGCGGCTAGCATGACCGCTTTCATGAGATCTTCGCGATTCCCCATTGAAACCAGAGGACGGAGTCATAAAACGCCGCCGCCCATAGGGCAAGGTTCCGTTCATGGGCAAGGGCGAATTAATCCAGATAGCCGTTTTCACGGAACCATTGGACGGCGTCCCGGAGCGCCTTTGTCGCCGGACGGGGCGCGTATCCCAAGGCCCGCGCCGCCTTTTGGTGGGAATAATACATCTTCTTTTTCGCCATCCTGAGGCCGTCGACGGTGACGAAGGGCTCGCCGCCGCCGCGCAACCGCGTCCATGCCTCCGCCACCAAGGCAATGGGCAGTATCAGGTTGTGCGGCAGGCGTACACGCGGCGCCGGACGCCCGGTGATCGCGGCGATTTCGACGAGGATGTGCTTGAGGCTCATGTCCTCGCCGCCCAGGATGTAGCGCTCCCCGACGACGCCTTTTTCAAACGCCAGCAGATGGCCGCGGGCCACATCGTCCACGTGCACCACGTTGAGCCCGGTATCCACGTAAGCCGGCATGCGTCCCATGGCCGCCTCCAGGACCATGCGTCCGGTCGGCGT
>JADFMB010000212.1 GCA_022564115.1 Pseudomonadota bacterium | reverse complement strand
AGCAAAAGAAGAAACCTCGGACGGCCCCCTCGGGTCAGGACATAAAGGACACGACAACATACTATTGTGCTCAATCCGGAAGAGCCGGTATGACTGTCCCCATGAAGACTTCGGTTGGCACGCCTTAAAGGAAAGAAAACCCGCTTTAACCATGGCCAGGCAAAAAGCACCCCCCGGCGCCACGCTGTTGAAGCGCCTGCACGATATGAAAGGAAAGCCTCCCCAAGGGTTTTCGCTGATCCTTTTGTCCTTGAGCGCCCTTCCCGCCGATAGCGACGACGAAGATTTCTGGGGCGAGTTGGACGATTCCCTCGTCGATTACAAGAACCGTTACGACGCCGAACTCTACGAACTGTCGCTGGCCGACAGGGCCATCCTGATCAAGATGTCCGAACAAGGCGAGGTCGGGATGATCTCGGACCTCAAGGTTTCGGTGTTGCGCCTGATCCAGCGGCACTTCCCGGAAAATTTCGGCATGGTCGATCAGACCCGGTTGATCAGGGCCATCGATCTCGGGGTAAAATTGCCCAACGCCATCAAGTTCCTCGAACATTACGAAAGCCAACCCGGCAAAACCGGCGAAAAGGGAGCCGGGCTCCGCGCGCTGCAGGAGGACGACATCAAAATGGTCCTCGAGGTCCACCGCAAGGTCGGGGCGCGGAAGTTCAAGGAAATCTTCGTCCAAAACCAGAGGATGGCCGACATCAAGCCCGGCAAGGAACCCGAGGAACTGATGAAGGAATACTTCATCTCCATTGACGCGCTGAAGAAGCACGTTTTCCCCAACGTCGAACTGCGCGGGGCGGGCAACCTTTTCAACCAGTTGACCATCACCTTGGACCGGGTCCTGATCCAGGCCTTCGACGACATCAATCCCCAGCGCCAGTCGTGCTCCGTCAACATGAACGTGGAAAGCGTCTTCACCCGCACGTTCGAGGAATTTCTCGGCGGTTCCGGCGGCACGCCTCTGGCCAACATCGTTTTCGAGTTCCGCCAGGACAACATCCTGCAGCAGTTCGACGAGTTCGAGATCGCCGCCGACCTGATCACGTCCCGGGGCGGCCTCGTCGCCATCGACGCCATTTTCCCCGAGACCGTGGGGCTGGTGAACCTGCACCGGCTTCACGCCACCTTCGCCAAGATTTTCTGGCGGACGGGGGCCGAGGAGACGCTGCCGGCGCAAAAGGACGAAATAAAGAAAATGCAGGACCAGGGCCTGATCTTCATTCTCGCCCGACTCGACGACGAAACCGGCATTCAGGTTGGCCACGACCTCGGCATCAACGTTTTCCAAGGTTTCTACGTCGATAAGCTTTTGAACGGCAAGACCGGCGAGGCCACGGTGGCTTAAACGGGCTCGGCCTTACCCGTAAACCGATTAAAAAAAGGGGCCGCGAAAGCGGCCCTAAGTGTGACTCGTGTGGGGGAGGGAGAGATAAAACAGTCGGTTGTTCATTGCCCGCTGGGGTGTTTCGTCATCACAGGTGACGGGGCCGGTGCCGGTAGACGGCGACGGTCTGTCCTTTGAAGCCGAAGCCCAAAAGCCTCCAGACGCCGCGCAGCCAGTATTCGAATTGCCTCATGTCCGTCTCCCGTTTGACCATCATTCCTAGCGGCGAGGAGGGCATTAAACGGGACCAAAATGACATTTTCTTGCCGAAAATGTGGCATTCTTGCGATGATTTGAATTCCAGGGGGAGATTCCCGGCATGACCGCACCGACCACATCCTTCGTCACCCATTTGGAATGCTCCGAAACCGGCGAGCATTATCCGGCCGGCGTCCTGCACGGGCTTTCCAGGGCCGGGGCGCCGCTGCTGGTGCGCTATGACTTAGGAGCGCTTGCCAAGGCCGTGACCAAGGTAGACGTCGCCGCCCGCCCGCCCGACATGTGGCGCTACCGGGAATTCCTGCCCTTGAGCCCGGATATCGAACCCGTCAGCCTGGGCGAGACCATGACCCCCCTGGTCCGGGTGCCGACGGTGGAAAAACGCCTCGGCATGGAAGACATCCTGGTCAAGGACGAAGGACGGCTGCCCACCGGCTCGTTCAAGAGCCGGGGCATGTCGGTGGCGGTCAGCATGGCCAAGGCCTTCGGGGTAAAGCGCATCGCCATCCCGACGGCGGGCAACGCCGGCGCCGGGTTGGCGGCCTATGCGAGCCGCGCCGGCATCGAGTCGTTCGTGTTCACCCCCGCCGACACCCCCGACGTCACGGCCAGCGAAATCGCCTTTCACGGCGCCAAGGCGTGGCGGGTCGACGGCTTGGTCGGGGACTGCGCCGCCATCGTCGCCGGCGGGGCCGAGGAAATGGGCTGGTTCGACCTCACCACCCTGAAGGAGCCCTACCGGGTCGAAGGCAAGAAAACCATGGGCCTGGAAATCGCCGAGCAATTCTCCTGGCGGCTGCCGGACGTGATCTTTTTTCCCACCGGCGGCGGGGTGTGTCTGATCGCCATGTGGAAGGTGTTCCGGGAACTCGAGGAAATCGGCTGGATCGACGGGCCCCTGCCGCGCATGGTGGCGGTGCAGTCGACCGGCTGCGGCCCCATCGTCAGGGCTTTCGAGGCCGGCGAGCGCGAAGTGACGGAACCGTGGGAAAACGTCACCACCCGAATTCACGGCGTGCGCGTGCCTGACCCCATCGGCGGCCGGTTGGTGCTCGACGTGCTCTACGAATCGAACGGCTTCGGCACCGCCGTCGACGATGACGCCGTGACCGAGGCCCGGGCCAGGATTTGCGCCGAGGAGGGGTTTCATATGTGCCCCGAGGGCGCGGCTTGCGTCGTCGCTTTGGAAATGGAAAGGGCGTCCGGCCGCATCAAGGCGGACGACCGGGTGGTGCTGTTCAATACCGCCAGCGGCCTGAAATCTCCGATGCCGCCCATGAACCGGCGGCTGCCTTCCGGCCGGGCGGTCGATTATTCGGTGCTTTGAAGCGCCGCCGTTCAGGTCACCTTGAGGCGTAATCGCGCCCGACGCAATAGATCCTGCGCACCGGAAACTCATCGTCGGTGCCGGTAACGCCGGCGGCGGGAACGGGGGGTTGGGGAATGCCAAAAGCCAAGACGGGGTTTCCTGGTTCGGCATCAATTGACGACACAAGAAAATATTCTAGTTGTCAGGCTTCAACCCTTTACAGTATCCAACTCATCGGGTTCCGGTTTGGCCCTGGGCGGAACCGCCCAAGCCGGAGGCGAACCGCCGAAACAACCGGGGAAAGAGGGGTCTTTCGGCCTCCTGGGCGGGGCGGCGGCGGACCGCCGAAACAACGGCGAATAGGGGCTATCAAGGCATTCCTGGGAGATTTCCGCCCGCGGACGTTCCGCGGGCCGCCGCTATTCGCGCATGGCTCCTAGGGAGGTGCCTGATGATGGACCAAAATACCGATTGGCTGATTGAATTCGTCCACGGTTACGACGACGGCTATTTCGTCACCAAACGCGGCCTCGACGCGACGCCGGTG
>JADFMB010000046.1 GCA_022564115.1 Pseudomonadota bacterium | reverse complement strand
ACGCGGTGTTCGGGCTGGCTGCCGCCGAACAGGCATGCCGCAATGCGATTTTCCGGTGGGAGCGCATGCCGGGCGCCAACGTCGATCCGCTGGTTCGCCTGCATACGCTAGCGTTCTTGTATTCCCGGCTGGCCGTACAGTTGGCCTTCACCGGCAACGATTGGGACGTGGTTGGCCCCGCCGCGGCGAGAGCAACCTCCTTGGCGCCCGCCGACGCAACCATCCATTTCATGTGCGGTGACGCTGCGGCACTCTGTGGTCGTTGGCGCGAAGCGGCTGACACCTACGGGCGGGCGGCTCAATTTGAGGAGCAAAACGACTGGAGCACTGTGTTTATCACCGCAATGCTTCAATTGGCGGCGGGCGACGACGACCAATACAAAGCGACCTGTCGCGACATGGTGCGGCGACACGCCGCGGTGGAGGCGGACCGGGCGCTGTTAGGCATCCTCTGCGCCTGCGTCATGGGCGAAGACGCGGTCGATGACTGGAACACGGTCGTTGAGATGGCACAGAAGCTGGTGAGTCGCAACCGGTTAAACCCCGTGTACGCAACCGGATTGGGGGCGGCATTGTACCATGCCGGACGCCCAGACGAGGCCGTCAAGACACTGGCGCTCGCGACCCCTCTGCAAGCGGTCGCCTCCATCGCGGCTCCGAATATGAGCGACCAGATCGAGTGGTCTCGTCTCATGACCGCGATCTATCAAGCGCTGGCGTATCGCGAGCTGGGCCAGAATGACGAATCGCTCGAAGCCCGTGACCGCGCCTGGCAAGTCATTGTCCGCATGGAACGTTCCAGGCCGCGCTATGATGAGGGCTTCGGGCTTTGGGCGGCGGTATCGGTCCTGACCACGGCCGTCACCAACATGATGTCCAATGGCGCCGCCGTCGCCGTTCTTGGCCCGATCGTGCTGAAAATGTCCGTGGTCGCCAACGAAAGCCCGATCATCATCGGCTACATAACGGCAATTTCTTCCTCTTTTGCCTATCTTACGGTGGTCGGAACGCCCGCGTGCACCATCGTCTACGCGTCGGGCTATCTGAAAACCACCGATTTCCTGAAGGTCGGATGGAAAATGACCATTGCATCAACGATTATCATGTTGGTGGCGGCTAAGGTATACTGGCCGCTATTGGGAGTGTGACATGGTCGAATGGGAAGGAGCGCCGGGGCTCAGTGATGAGGAAATCACGGCGCGGAAAGAACATTTCCGCATCTTGGTCTGCATCGATGGTTCCGACGAGTGCTACCAGAGTCTCCGCTATGCGGCCCGCCTCGGCGGCGGCGTCGATGCCGATATCGTGCTTCTGTACGTGCGTCCCGTCGATCAGGGATTGCGCTCCGGGGGGCTTCAGGTCCGAGTCGCCCGGGAAAACATGCTGAAATGGGGGATCGAACTGCCCGGCATCAAATACCTCAAGAAGGGCTTCGACATGCTGGGCGAACTGGGCGTGATGGATGGCGAGGACTGGTCCGAGCACACCGTCCACACCGATGTCGACAACGACCCCTTGGGCGACAACAAGACCGAATACGTCAACGCCAAGGGCAAGATGGTGGTCCTCAAACTCAAGGTCGCCACCGACATTGCCGTCGGCATCCTCGAACAATGGGAGCTCGGGCCCTACGACCTCATCATCCTGGGTGCGTCGAGCCGCTGGAAGGGCCTGGCGCGGTCGTTGTGGGACCCGGCGGTGGCCGAAAAGGTCGCCATCCATGCGCCGTGTTCGGTCCTGGTGGCCCGCGACCTGGATGTCGGACACGGGCACTTGATTTGCACCGACGGGTCCGACCAGTCGATGGAAATGGTGCGCCGGGACGGAGAAATGGCCAGCCGCTGCGATTGTCCGGTGACGCTGATGAGCGTGGCCCTCGATGTCGAGGCCGAGGACGAAGCCAAGGCCAACGTGGACAAGGCCAAAAAGGCGCTCGAGGACATGGGGATCAAGGTAAAGGAAACCCTCGTCAAGGTCGGCAATCCGGTCGACGAAATCATCGAAGCCGGGCCCGATTACTCCCTGATCGTCGTTTCCGAGTCAGGAAGAACCGGCTTGCAGCGCTTTTTCATGGGCAGCGTTGCCTTCAAGGTGATGGAAAACGCCCATAATTCGGTGATGATCGTCCGTTAGCGCAAATCCCGAGCAGATTGAATCAATCCGCGACGACGAATTTGCGTAATATCAATAAGATAGAGCATGAAACATAAGCCATCCTAAATGCATCATGCTCTAGGGCAGGGGATTAACCACCAATGGCAAAGACGCTTGATACCAAGGGATTGAACTGCCCGCTTCCGGTGCTGAAGGCCAAGAAGGCGATGAAGGACATGGCATCGGGAGAGCGGATCACCGTGCTTTCCACCGATCCCGGTTCGGTCAAGGATTTCGAGGCCTTTTGCCAGGCGACGGGGGACCGGCTGGTGGAAAGCAGGGAAGAGAACGGCGTCTTTACCTACGTTATCGAAAAAGCCGGTTGAGAGCACCCCAACGACGGCCGGGCCCATCCTTTATTTCCGAAAAGCGTGATGACAGCGGTCCGGCCGGGGCCAGGGGGGCTCAATAGGGGGCGCTCAATAAATAAGCTCGCTCTCGTCCTCGTCGGTTGAGATGACGATCTCGCCGGCGTCGGCCAGTTCCTTGGCGGTGATGACGACGCCGGCCTGGGCCTCGTCGACGTCCTTGAGCCGGACCGCGCCCATGGCCTCCATGTCCTCGCGCATCATCTTGCCGGCGCGTTCCGACATGTTGGAGAAGAACAGTTCCTTGACGTCCTCCGACGCGCCCTTGAGCGCCATCGCCAACTGGTCCTTCTCGACCTGGCGCAGCACCTGCTGGATGCCGCTGGCGTCCAGGCGCACAAGGTCGTCGAAGGTGAACATCAACTGCTTGATGCGCTCGGCGGCTTCGCGGTTGCGCTCTTCGAGCGCCGTCATGAAACGGTTTTCCGTGTTGCGGTCCAGGTTGTTGAAGATGTCGGCCATCAATTCGTGGCTGTCGCGCCGCGTCGCGCTCGCCAGGTTGGTCATGAACTCCGAGCGCAGCGTGCGCTCCACGTGGTCCAGAATCTCCTTCTGCACCGCCTCCATGCGCAGCATCCGCATGATCACTTCGAGCGAAAAGTTCTCCGGCAGCACCGAGAGCACCCGCGACGCGTGGTCGGTCTTGATCTTCGACAGCACCACGGCCACCGTCTGCGGGTATTCGTTCTTCAGGTAGTTGGCCAGCACCGCCTCGTTGACGTTGCCCAGCTTGTCCCACATGGTGCGCCCGGCGGGGCCGCGCATCTCCTCCATGATCTGGTTGACCCGCTCTTCCGGCAACGCGCCGGTCAACAGGCGCTCGGTCGAGGTAAAGGAGCCGACAAGGCCGCCGGCCGACGACAACTGGTCGGCGAATTCCACGAACAGCCGCTCGACGATATTCGACGACATCGCGCCCAGGCCCGACATCGCCTGCGAAATCTCGCGGATTTCCTCGTCGTCCATGCGCTCGAACAATATGCCGGACTGTTTCTGGCCCAGGGAAAGCAAGAAGATCGCCGCCTTCTGGCGCCCCCCCAACGCCCGGTAATCGTCCTTGATGCGCGCCATGGATCAGCAAGCTCCCTTAAATAGTGTCCCGTCGAAAGGTGTGAGACCCATGATACCACCAAAGCCCCTGAATCCCTAGGGACCAGGCGCTAAAACCGCTAAACATTAACCCTTATTCGTTAACTGAATGTTACGAATAAGGGGTTACGAGTGCTACTCTTGCATTCACTTTCAGGCGGCATAGGAGGCCACGGGAAACATGCGCTGGAGACCGGCGGCGACAGGTTTGGCGGCGGGGTTGATCGTCTTGCCCGTGTTAACTTTTTCTCCGCTTGCGGCGGGCGAAACGGTTGTCGCCCAATCCTCTTCATCACAACAACAAGCCCCGGGTCCGTCCGGAAAAATAAAGCTTGGCGTTTCGAAGCAGGTGCAGACGTACCTGCACCCGATCCGAAAGTTCACCCTGGCCATTCCGCCGGGCATGGAAGTATCCGAACGCGGTGAAGCGGTTCAGGTTTCGATCCGGTCGCGCAAGGGATACATGATCAACGTCCAGACGGGGGACGCCAATCCAAAGCTGAGCCTGGCGCAGATGACGGCCAAGCTCGAAGCGCAGTACCTGGGGCTCGGCAAGCCGTGGTCACAGAAAATCAATCAGCGTACCCTGAGCGTGGCTGGCTTGGCGGCCCACGAGTCCCTTTATGAGGGCGCCGGAACCCGGGTGAGAGTGGTAATCGCGCGGGGGCAAAAGTCGGACTTCGTTTTCATGTTTTTCGCTCCTCGGGACGCGTATGAATCCCTGGCCTCGAAATTCGATTGGGTATTGGCCAATTTCCAGCCCAATCCGGCCGAACGGCTAACCGCGGCCGGTGGCGGTCCGTCGCCGGGGGCGTTGGCTTCCAAGACCGGCGTTCCGCCGAAACGTTTCGCCGAACCCGGATACGGGTATTCCATCCAGTATCCGGGCGATTGGGTGGTCACCCTGTCTTCGGCCAATACCGCCACCTTCAGCGGCAAGAAGGACACCGACGCCTTCCACGTTTTCGTCATCATCGAAAACGTCAAGCCGCCGGAGGCGAAAACCCCGGCCGAGGCCGCCGTTCGGGCGTTGGCGGACCTGAAGGCCTCGCTGGCGCGGGAAGCCTCCTCTGTTGTCTTTGTCGGCGAACAGCCGCTGACCTATAAGAACGAGAATCTCAGTCTCGAGGGCTGGCAAATAGTCGTCACCTATACTTTTGCCGGCGAACGCTACCGAAAATGGGTGCTGGTGGTGCCCCGGCCATCCGGAACGGTTGCCCATATCTGGTCCTACACGGCGCCGGATTCGCGGTTTAAGACCTTCCGTCCGTTTGCCGACGCCATGCTCAAATCCTGGACCATCCGTCCCGGGAACGGTTGATGCCGCGGATCGCTTATTTTGCCGCGGTGTTTCTATGGGCCGCCGTCGTCGGAACGTTGCCTTTAAAGGCGGGGGAAACCAAGGGATTCCTGTCCTTGGATGAACTGGTCGAATATTTCGATTCCATCGTTTTTCAGTCGGAAATACAAGGCGTTGAACCCTCCCGGGTGGTCAAGAAATGGACCCAGCCCTTGCGCGTGGCGATTCGCACCTTCGAGGAGGATTTAATCGAAAAAGACGGGCGCGAGATACTTCGGTTGAAGCAGGTGAAGGTCAAAAAAACGCACCTGAAGTTCATCAAGAAGCACCTCAACAGCCTGATCAGGGCAACGAAACTGAAAACCGAGGACGTCAAGAAAACCGGCAAGCCGCCCAATTTCATGATTAATTTCGTCCCCCGCCGGCAGATGGGCAATCCCTATCTGGCCAAGGTCAATCCGAAGTTGCTGAAAAGGCTGGCGTCGGAAGGCGGGTGTTACTTTCTGGTTTGGGCCGACGGTACCACCGGCAAGATCAAAAACGCCATTATCGTCGTTAATTCAGAACGTTTACTAATTCGGATAAACCATTGTTTATTAGAGGAAATGACCCAGTCCCTAGGGCTTCCCAATGATAGCAACAAGATCAAGAAATCGATTTTTTCCGACCGTAGTCGCCGCACCGAATTGACCCGCACCGACCTGATTGTCCTGAAGACCCTTTATGATCCCAGGATGAAGGCCGGCCTGCCCCGCGCGGAGGCGGTGGCGGTGGCCCGCGAGATCATCCGCGACCTGGACGCCGCCCTGCCTTGAGGCCGTGGACACGTCCTAGAATCGGCGGACTTTTTGCCGCCGCGCTAAGGAAATCTTAATCATACTTTTCTAGCCATATCCAAGGGACCTCGGTGGGGAAGGCGCCTCAAGGGCGCGTTCCCGCCCGGGGACCGCATATCGCGGCGGCTGGGAACGTGCGCATGTTCAATCGCAAGACCAAGGAATACCCGATCGGCAAACAGCCCCTGGGTCCTGTTGCCTTCATGCCTGGCGGCGTTTTCGATATGGCCGCGGCATCGGTTTTCATCGGTATCCTGGGGCTGGCCCTGCCGCTGTCGTTGTTGCGGGTTTTCGACCATGTCATCCCGGAACGTGACGACGGCGCCTTGGTTTGGCTGATCGTCGGCATCGGCAGCGCCCTGATGCTGGAGGCCCTGTTGCGCGTCGGCCGTTCCTATGTCGGCGGCTGGATGGGCGCCCGGTTCGAACACATGACAAGCTGCAATGCCCTGGACCGGCTGCTGCATGCCAATATCATCGATTTCGAAAAACTGGGCGCCGGGGCCTATATGGAACGCCTAAACGCCCTGGGGGCGCTGAGGAAATTCTATGCCGGCCCGGCGGCGAACGCGATTTTCGATCTTCCGTTCGTGGTTTTTTATCTCGGTATCATCGCCTATCTGGCCGGGCCCTTGGTTCTTGTCCCGGTGGTTTTGATCGTCCTATTCATTGCCGCCGGGTGGGTCTGGGGCCGGCTCGAGAAGGTGTTGGAAGGGCGGATGGATGCCGATGACCGGCGGCTGGGGTTCATCATCGAAGTCCTGGGCGGCATTCACACGGTCAAGGGCTTCGGCATGGAAGAACAAATGCAGCGCCGTTACGAGCGGCTCCAGGAAACCTCGGCCGAGGCCGATTACCGGTTGGCCCGCCACCAGGGATCCATGCAAAGCCTGGGCGCTTTTTTCTCCCTCCTCGTTGTCTTTAGTATCGCCGGTTTCGGGGCTTTCCAGGTTATCGACGGAACCCTGACCGTCGGCGGCCTGTTGGCTTCGATCGTTTTGGCGGGACGCGCCGTTCAGCCGCTGGAAACCGCCGCCGGGCTGTGGACCCGCTTTCAGGCCGCGCGGCTGGCCCGTGAAAGGCTGTCGGTGATTTTCGACATGGCGGTGGAAAAACCGACAGCGCTTTTGGAACTGCCAACCATTGAGGGCGCCCTTGATTTTAAGGACCTGAGCTTCAGTTACGGCAAGGGCAAGGACGGCGAGGATCTGCCGCTGATCTTTCAAAACGTCACCCTGCGTATCGAGCCGGGGCAAACCATCGGCATCGTTGGTCCCAGCGCCAGCGGCAAAACGACCCTGTTGTACCTGATGATGGGGGTATTGACGCCCAGCCACGGCACCGCGCGCATCGACGGTTACGATCTTCGCGAATGCGATCCCGCCAACGTCCGCCATCAAATCGCCTACCTGCCGCAGGAAGCGGTGATGTTTAACGGCACGATCCTCGAAAACCTGACCATGTTCCGCGACGACCTCGCCAACGACGCCCAGGATATCGGCAAGCTTTTGGGATTGGACAATGTGGTCGCCACTCTGCCCCAGGGCTATGACACGATCATCGGCGAGGGGGCGGAGGACAAAATACCGCGCGGGACCCGTCAGCGGATCGCCATCGCCCGGGCGCTGGTCGATAAACCTCGGGTGCTTTTGTTCGACGAGGCCAATTCCTTCATCGACGGGGCCGGTGACGCCCTGTTGAATGACCTGTTGAAGCGCCTGAAGGGCCGGGTGACGCTGATCTTGGTCACCCAACGGCCATCGATGCTCAGGCTTGCCGACCGGGTTTTCGAAATCCGCGGCGACACGCTCTTCGAACACGATCTTCAAGCCGGCAAGGCGGGGACGCCGGCGGAACAGGCCACGGATCAAGCCGCGGAACAGGCCGCCCCGGTGGTGGAGGCGACATGAACGCCGTTCCTCCCCCAGTTGAAGTCCCCGGTGAAGCCCTGGCCGCGCCGGCGGCGGGTCCGGCGGGTCCGGCGGGCCCGGCGGTTTTGTCGGGATCGCCGTTTTCCCTGCCCGCGGCCGCCCCCGTGGCCCCTGGCGATGGGGCGTCCCCCGGGGCGTCATACGGGGCTCTGGCCGGGATCGTCCGGCCCAACGATTTATCCGCCTCCCTGCTGCCGTTGCTGGAAACCCTGGGCTGGCGGGGGCATCCGCAACAGGTGGCCGAGGCCTTGCCGCATTTTCAGGAAAGCTTCGACATTACCGCGCTGCGCAACGTTCTGGCGGCCCTGGGCTACCAAAGCAGCGCCGAAAAGACGGCCCTTAATGAAATCGTTGCCGATATGGTGCCGTGCTTGTTTCTGCCCGAAGGCCGCGATGCCCTGGTGGTGGCGGATTTGGATGCGGACAACGTCGAAGCCTTTGACACGTCCCAGGGACGTTATGTCAGCCTGCCCCGGGAGGCCTGGACGGGCACGGCCTACGTTTTCAGCCCCCTTGACGTCGCTGCCCAAACCTCCGTTGGCGAAGGGGGCAACTGGTTATGGGCCGTCGGCAAACGGTTCAAGGGGCGGGCCTTTTTGGCCCTCGGCATTACTTTTCTTCTCAACCTGCTGGCCTTGGCGTTGCCGTTGTTCGTGATGGCGGTTTATGACCAGGCTATTGCCACCGGCTCGGTCCAGGCCATGTCCTATCTGGCCATCGGCGCCGGAATCGCAGTGGTTTCCGACCTGATCCTGAGGACCCTGCGATCCCGTATCTTCTCCTTCGTCGGCGCCCGGCTCGACAATATCGTCGGCGTCGAGGTGTTCCGAAAGATCCTGCAATTGCCGGCGGCGATGATCGAACGCGCCGCCATCGGCGCCCAGGCATCACGGATCAAGGCCTTCGAAACGATACGCGAATTCCTGACCGGCCCCGCGGCGCCGCTGTTGTTTGAGCTTCCTTTCGTTCTCGTTTTCATTGCCGTGGTCGCCACTCTGGGCGGGGCCATCGCCTTTGTGCCCATTGTCATACTGGCCCTGGTCGGCGGGCTTGGCCTTGCGGTCATGCCCAGGATCAGCGAGGCCGTGGCCAAGGATTCAGAGGCGGAGACGAAAAAGCAGGAACTGACCATCGAAATTCTGAGCGCCATGCGGGCGATAAAATATTGTGGCGCCGAGGCCACCTGGCTTGGGCGTTACCGCCAATTGTCGGCCGATGCCGCGCTCCGTGGTTTTTATTCGGCGCAATTCACGTCCTTGCTGGAAACGGTTTCGTACGTGGTGATGGTCGCCTCCGGGTTCGCCACCGTGGCCATCGGGGCTTCCCGGGTCGAGGCCGGGGACATGTCGTATGGCGCCCTGGCGGCGTGCATGATCCTCGTCTGGCGGGCGCTGGCGCCGTTGCAGGCCGGGTTGGTTTCGCTGACCCGGGTTGCCCAGGTTGAATCCGGCGTCGATCACCTCAATGATCTGATGCGGATCGAAACCACGCCTGTAAAGAGGACCAAGCCCGCCGTGCGGGGACTGTCCGGTGAAGGGCCTGATGATAAAGGGCCCGGCAAAGGGATCGAAGGCCGGATCACCTTTACCGGCGTGACCATGCACTACGAGGCGGATTCGCCCCCGGCCCTCGATGGCGCCAGTTTCGAAATCAAAAGCGGAAAAATCATCGCCGTCCTCGGCTCCAACGGCGCCGGAAAATCGACGATGTTCAAATTGTTGACCGGGCTGTACCGGGCGACTTCTGGAAGCATCCAAATCGATGGCCGGGACATCCGCAACATTTCGCCGGCGGAGCTCCGCCAAGCGATCGCCTACGTGCCCCAAACGCCGCAGTTCTTCTACGGCACCATCGCCCAGAACCTGCGCTTGGCCCATCCTACCGCCACCGACGACGACTTGCGCTGGGCGGTGCGTCAGGCAGGGGCGCTGGAAGATATAGAAGCCCTGGAACAAGGCTCCGGAGACTGGAAGCGCACCGGATTTGACGTTCGGCTCGGAGACCGCGGTTCCGGGCAGGTGTCGCCCGGCCTGTTGCAGCGCCTGAACCTGGCCCGCGGTTACCTGAAGCGGGCGCCGATCGTGTTGTTGGACGAACCGGGCAACGGCCTGGACCAAAAAGGCGATCAGGCCCTAATGCAGGCGATGTCGAACATGCGCGGGGAAAAGACCGTTTTCATCGTCACCCACCGGCCCAGCCACCTGAAAATGGCGGACAGGATCATTTGGCTTGAATACGGCAGTGTCCGGTCCGTTGGCCGGCCGAAGGTGGTGATGCCGAAAACGCCGGGGAATTTCTTATGAGCGACATGACGCCCGACACCGGAATCCCCGAAAACCCGGGACTTTTCCGGGGCGCACGTTCGCCAAGGGTCTTGGCCCAGTCCGTGGCCCTGGCCGAAGAGGGCGGCCCCAATCTAGGCAAAAAAGCCCTGGCCACGTGCGCCGTGACGGCTTTGGCTCTTGTCGTCTGGGCGGGCTTTATCGGTATCGACGACGTGACAAAAGCCGCCGGCCGGGTCATCCCGTCGGGAGAGCCCCAAACGGTTCGCTATCAGGACGGCGGAACGGTCTCGGAAATCCTGGTCAGCGACGGCGAAATCGTCGAAAAGGGGCAAACCCTGATCCGTTTCGACTCCCGTGAAGCCCAAGGCGCGCTTGATAAAATGCAGCTCCGGCGAGTCGAAGTCGGCTTGTTGGCGGCGCAGTTGAGGGCACTGGGCCGGGGCGGCGAGCCCGATTTCTCCTTCGTTCAGGCTTCCTACCGGCAATATGTGGAAAAAGAGCGTCTTGTCTTTGCCGCCCTTAAGGAATTGATGGAAAAACGCCGTCGTGTCCTGGAAGCCAAAGTCACAGACACGCAGACGAAAATGGACAGGATCGACAAGCAGGAAAAAAAGCTGTCCCAGAACGCCGATATCCTGGAAGAGGAGCTATTGCTGCGCGAGGATCTGTTCAAAAAAGGACTGACGCCGAAGAACCTTTACGTCAAAACCAAACGCCAGGTCGACAAGGCGTACAAGGATCTGGCTAATTTGGCCGACACCCGTCAGGTCACCGGCAAGGCCCTGGGGGAAGCCAAAAACCGGTATCAGGCCCTTGAACCCCGTCTCAAGGAAAGGGCGCTGGATGAATTGGCGATCCTCACCGAACAATTGGACGCCATCAACGATTCTCTGGAGGGTCTGAAAGAACGAATGGACCGCCTGCAAGTCACCGCCCCGGCCCAGGGGGTCGTCCAAGGCGCCCATGTCCACCCCCTGGGCACCACCGTGGCGCCGGGAAAGGTGGTGGTTGAAATCATTCCCCTTGGCGGCGACGCGATCGTCGAGGCCAGGATCGCCGTCGCCGATATCGACCGGGTCCGCGCCGGCCAGCCGGTAACCGTCAACGTCAAGGCTGCCGGGTTTTCCCGTTACGCCGCCTTGAAGGGTACATTAAAGGAAATTTCCTCGTCGACCTTCGGCGGCGGGGAGGGGGGGGCCTATTACAAGGGGATCATCGCCCTGGAGCGGGATTTCGTCGGCCGCGGCCGGGAAAAGAAGCGCCTGATGCCGGGGATGGACGTCGAGGCACGGATCAAGACCGGATCGACGACGCTTCTGGGGTTTTTGCTGGATTCGATCGCCGGCTCCTGAGGCCTCGCATCGCCACCCCGGGGGTCGCCGGGTCGCAAGGCCGAAAACCCACGGGAAGCCGTCTCCATCGGTCTTTATCATTGATCATTGCTATCAAGCCGCCGTCAGCGGTCGGATTCGTTCACCAGCCCCAGCATTTCAACCCCCAGGTTGATGATGCGCTCGGTTTCCGACCACAGGCCGAGGCCGGGGATGTCCTCGACCGGTATCCAGGCGGCCTCCTCGGCGTCGCCGCCGGGGCTGGGTTCGGTCTCGGCCCCAGGCGGGATCCGCGCCAAAACCTCGACCAGGGTATAGTGGTACTGGACCTTGCCGGCATCGTCCCGGCTGATTGAATCGACTACGTCGACCAGGCCAAGAATGGCAATGGTCAGGCCGGTTTCCTCCATGACCTCGCGCCGTGCCGCCTCGGATACGGTTTCACCAAGTTCCTGGGCCCCGCCGGGCAGGCTCCATTGGCCTTTCCGGGGCGGCTTGCCGCGCTTGATCATCAGCACTCCGCGGGTGCCCAACACCACCACGCCGATGCCGACAAGGGGCCGTTCGGGATATTCCCTGTTCATTTAAAATGGCTCCGATTACAGTGAGATAAGGCTGGATTTAATTGATTCCGATGGATGGTTTTTTCTATATATCCAGGTACTATGACGAAACAATAATAAACGTTGCAGCCGACCAACAGAGGGCTAGGGAATGTCCGAAAGCATACTTCAGCGGCAGACCTTGCAGGCTGGCGACCGGATTTTCAAGGAAGGCGACGAAGGCAACATGGCTTATATCGTCCAATCCGGCGAGGTGGAGATTCACAAGATCATCGACGGGGTCGATACGGTGCTGGGAAGGGTCGGCCAGGGCGGCATCTTCGGCGAGATGGCGCTGATCGATTCCAAGCCCCGAATGGCCGGCGCCAGGGCGTCGAAGGGGTCGACCATCATCGTCGTCACCCGCGCCATGTTCGAGCAAAAGATGAACAAGACGGATCCGTTCATCAAGGGGCTTTTGAACATCCTCGTCGATAACATCCGGTCCCTGACCAAATAGGGGAAATCGTCCCTTTTCCCGGCCGCCATAACGAATAATTCGTTCATTGGAACAACGCCCCATCGCCCCGCTCCCGAAAGAGTGGATTGCCTTAACGGAGAAGCTGGACAATCCTAAGGCATGAGCACCGAAAACCCCGCCCCGGATAACGATCCCAAAAGCGTCAAAGATCGGGTCAAGAAACCCGTCCTTGGCTTCGGCCAGCGGACGCGCGCCTATTTCTTCGCCGGCATCCTGGTGGTCGCGCCGATTTCCATCACCTTTTACCTGGCTTGGCTGTTCATCGGCTTCGTCGACAGCAAGGTGACGCCGCTGATCCCGGTGAAATACAACCCGGAAACCTACCTGCCGTTCGCGCTTCCCGGGCTCGGTCTGGTGGTCCTGGTCCTGGCGCTGACCCTGACGGGGGCCCTGACGGCGGGTTTCATGGGCCGGCTGTGGACGCGTTTCTCCGAGGACATGCTGGCCCGCATGCCGGTGATCCGGAACATCTATTCGGCCCTCAAGCAAATTATCGAAACCGTGTTCGCCGACCATTCGGCGGCGTTTCGCGAGGCGGTGCTGATCGAATACCCCCGGCGCGGCATCTGGGCCATCGGCTTCATCACCGGGCGCACCGAAGGCGAGGTGCAGAACACCACCGAGGAGGAGTGCATCAACATCTTCATGCCGACGACCCCCAACCCGACGTCTGGTTTTTTGCTGTTCGTGCCGAAAAAGGACCTGATCCCGCTTTCCATGACCGTCGAGGAGGCGATCAAGATGGTGATCTCGGGCGGCATCATCACGCCGCCGGACCGCCGTCCCGAGGCGGAGCGCAACGTGCCGCTGACCGCCGCCCATACCTACGAGGAAGTGGATATCATCCGCGAGAAGGACCGCGCCCCGGTGCTGGCGCCCAAGGGGTCGCGCCCCGGCGAGAAGAAAAAGACGCGGACCGCCGGTTGACGCGCCCCCGTAACACCCCTCTCACCCCGAGCGCAGGTTCCTGACGGCGGCGTCGCGTTCGAACAAATACAACAAAATCCGGAGCGCCTGGCCGCGCTCGGTATCCAGTTCCGGGTCGCGGTCGAGAATGAGCGCCGCGTCGTCGCGGGCCGCCGCCAGAAGCTCGTCGTGGACGGTCAGGTCGGCGAGGCGGAATTCCGGCAGGCCGCTTTGCCGCGTGCCCAGCAGTTCGCCGGCGCCGCGCAGTTTCAAGTCTTCCTCGGCGATCCGGAATCCGTCGTCGGTTTCGCGCATAATCTCGAGCCGTGCCTTGGCCGCCGCCGTCAGGGGCGGGGCGTACAGCAACAGGCAGGTGGACGGCTTGTCGGCCCTGCCGATGCGGCCGCGAAGCTGGTGCAACTGCGCCAGACCGAAGCGCTCGGCGTGTTCGATCACCATCACCGTCGCGTCCGGCACGTCGAGCCCGACCTCGATGACGGTGGTGGCGACGAGGAGCTTGGTTTCACCGGCGGCGAAGGCGGCCATGGCGGCGTCCTTCTCCTTGCCCTTCATGCGCCCGTGCACCAGCCCCACCCGGTCGCCGAACAGTTTCCTTAAATGCTGGTGGCGGTCCTCGGCGGCGGCGACGTCGAGGACTTCCGATTCCTCGACCAGCGGACACACCCAATAGATGCCGGCGCCGGCGTCGAGGGACCGCTTCAACCCCTGCGTCACCTCGTCCAAACGCTTAATGGGCATGACCCGGGTATCCACCGGCAGCCGCCCGGCCGGCTTGTCGGGCAGGCGGGACACGTCCATGTCGCCGTAGGCCGTCAGCATCAGCGTCCTCGGGATCGGCGTCGCGGTCATGACGAGAATGTCCACGGCCCGGCCCTTGGCCGCCAGGGTCAGGCGCTGATGGACGCCGAAACGGTGCTGTTCGTCGATCACCGCCATGGCCAGCGCCTTGAATGCGACGTCGTCTTGAAAAAGCGCGTGGGTGCCGACGGCCAGCGCCGCCTCGCCCGAGGAAAGCTTTTCCAGGACCATTTCCCGGGCCTTGCCTTTCTCGCGCCCGGTCAGCAGCACGACCTCGATGCCGGCGGCCCGGGCCAGGGGTTCGATGGTCGCCAGATGCTGGCGGGCGAGGATTTCCGTCGGCGCCATCAACGCCGCCTGTTCGCCGGCCTCGACGGCGCTCAGCATCGCCAATAGCGCGACCACGGTCTTGCCGCTGCCGACGTCACCCTGCAACAGTCTCAGCATGCGCACCGGGGCCGCCATGTCGGCGTCGATTTCCTTCAGCGCCTGCACTTGGGACGGCGTCAGGCTAAACGGCAACGCCGCCGTCACCTTGGCCCTGAGGCGGCCGTCGCCTTCGATGGCGCGGCCCTTGACCCGGCGCATGGAGAGCCGGACCAGGGCCAGGGCCAGTTGGTTGGACAGCAATTCGTCGTAGGCAAGCCGTTGGCGGGCCGGTGCCATGGCGTCCAGCGCCGCCTCGTCCTCGGGTTCGTGGGCCAACAGAAGCGCTTCGCGCCATCCTTTCCATTTGTGCTTTGTCAGATAGGCGGCGTCGATCCATTCCGGCAGCTCCGGCAGGCCGTCGAGGGTGGCGCGGACGGCCTTGCCCAGAACCTTGAGCGTCAACCCGGTGGTCAGCGGATAGACCGGCTCGACGGCCTTGAGGCGGGCGATCTCTTCCGCCGTGCCGATGTGGTCGGGGTGGGTGATCTGGATTTCCTTGGCGAAGGTTTCGACCTTGCCGCTGACCACCCGGACCTCGCCCTCGGGCAGGGTTTTGCGCAAATAATCCTCGTGGGCGTGAAAGAACACCAAGGCGATGGTGCCGGTGTCGTCGGAGCAGTAGACCTTGTAGGGAAGCCGCTTGTTGGGCGGCTTTTTGTGGCGGTCCACGGTCAACGTCATGGTGGCGACGGCGCCGGGCTGGGCGTCCTTGACCTTGGGCGCGTAACGGCGGTCGATGATGGCCGACGGCAGGTGCCAGCAGAGGTCGACCACGTGGGGCCCGGCGGCCTTTTCCACCAGCTTCGAAATCCTCGGCCCGACGCCGGGCAGCGTCGTCACCGGCTTGAACAGGGAGAAGAGGGCTTCGGGTCGCATGGCGGTGGCATCCGGGTTGGGAGTTCTTTATATCCTAGGTTTAATTTTCCGGCATTGTGGATAAATCCGGAGCGTCCATGGACCCGCGCCGAAAACGATTGTTGTACCGTTGCCAGCACTGCGGCATGAAGGAAAACGACATCCTTCTCGGCCGTTTCGCCGGCGCCCACATCGGCGACCTCGGCGAACAGCAGCTGGACCAATTGGAAGCCTTGTTGCAACAGGGCGACAACGACCTTTACAACTGGATCACCGGCAAGGCGCCGGTGCCGGCGGCCCACGATCACGCCCTGATGACGTGGGTCCGGGAATTCAACGACTGCCTTTGATGGACGCCCTGAAGGAAACCATCAAGCGCCTCGACGCCGCCAGCGGCCGGGTCTCCATCGGCGGCGCCCCGGACGGGTTCGACGCCCTTCTGCTGGCCGCCCTGGCCGAACGAGACGGCAAGGGCAGGGAGGTGCTGTTCGTCGCCCGCGACGACATCGGCATGGCCCGAACGTCCGAGGCCCTGGCCTTTTTCGCGCCCGGGCTGGAGCGTCTCGAATTCCCGGCCTGGGACTGCCTGCCCTATGACCGGGTTTCGCCGCGCCCGGAACTGGTCAGCCTGCGCATCGACACCCTGACCCGGCTCCTGGAACCGCCCGGGGTTGGGCGGGGGCGGATGGTCCTGACCACGGTGTCGGCGTTTATCCAACGGGTGCCGCCAAGAAAAGGCTTTGCCGACGCGGTCCTGACGGTGACCCAGGGCCAGCGGTTGGACCCGGCCCGGTTGATCGACTTTCTTTCCAGGCACGGCTACGTCCGTTCGGACACGGTGATGGAACCCGGCGAATTCGCCCAACGCGGCGGCATCGTCGATGTCTTTCCCGGCGGCGCCGACAACCCGCTGCGCCTCGATTTCTTCGGCGACGAGGTGGACGCCATCCGGGTCTTCGAGGCCGCCGGCCAACGCACCACCGGGGAGCAGGAGAGCGTGCTGTTGAAGCCGGTCAGCGAGGTGCTGCT